>JBDKHX010000042.1:0-8055 GCA_039797415.1 Pseudomonadota bacterium
GCAGAAACCGCTCGCATTGGTGACGTGTTCATCCAGTGTCTGGATGAGTTGATGGCTTTGGGCTTCATCACGCCGCGTGATGGCGGAGATGTCCCTCCACCTGGCGGTGGCAAAGATACCGATGGGCGCAAGCAAACGCCTCACGACACCCATGCCAGCACCAGCGGCACAAGCCCCGCGCCCTTGACCCCCGGTCAAACTGAACGCTGGTTGGCGGCCAGTTTTGATGCCAACGCTCGCCGTGCATTGAACGAATCGTTTTGCCTGAGTCTCAAAGGCCCGGTGAACACACCAGCGCTGGAACAAGCGCTGCACGATGTACTCAACCGGCACGAGGCTTTTCGCATTCAGTTTGATGAACTGGAGCCACTGCAATCCGTCCAAGCAGATGCAGCCCCAACGATTCAACACGTTGACCTGAGCAACGAAGCTGACAGCGCAGCAGCCTTGGATCGCTTTTGCGCACAGGCCAGCGTTCATGATTTTGTGCTGACACAAGCACCCTTGGCGCGAGTGAGCCTGTTGAAAATGGGCGATGGCAGCACCGTCGTCCATCTGGTCGTCAGCCATTTGATTTTTGACGGTTGGGCATCCAGCGTGATGCTGGAAGACTTGGCCACGGCATACCAGGCACGCTGCCGCGCCCAAGCCCCTCAATGGCCAGCTGCTGAGTCGCCCTTGGTTTTTGGCCAAGCCGAAACAAGCCGATGGGATGGTCCGCAGGGGCAGGAGGATTTGGCCTTCTGGAAACAGGCACTTCAAAACGCCCCGCAGCCTGTGACGCTTGGCGACAGACAGCCCCCGTCACCCAGACTTTTTACCGCTGACACACTCAAGGCCCAGTTCGATGGGCCTTTGCTGTCTGCGTTGCAGCAAAAAGCAAAACAAGCCAAAGCGACACTCTTCCAAGTGATGCTCACGGCGGTGGCCATGCTGGTGCAGCGGCGCACAGGACAAGAAGACATGATCTTGTCCATCCCCTTTGCCAGCCAAGGTTTGGCACGACACGGCGCATTGATTGGCGACGGCGTGCTGGACTTGCCCTTGCGAATCACCTGCCGCGCCAACACCTCATTTGATGCCTTGCTGCCTCACGTCAAGTCACAATTGCTGGATGCACTGGAACATCCCTTGGCGACTCAAGGTAGCGTGGCGCGCGCCATCGGACGACCCAGCATTGGCAGTCGCCCACCACTGACCGGCGTTTTCTTCAACTTCAACCCCCGCGTCAACCTCAACGGCTTCGCACCTTTGCAGGCCAGCATGGTGGAAGCGCGTAAGTTGGGCCTGCTCAGCCAAGTCATCTTCAACTTCTACGACAACGTCGATGCGCTGACCCTGGACTTGCACCACAGCACCGAGTTCTTCTCTCCTCAACGCGCATCGGACCTGGTGTCCGACCTGCGCAGTGTGGTCGAAGGCATTGCGGGCTTGCCGGCACAAACACGCATACACGGCTTATTGAAATCAGACTGGGACCAACTTCAAGCCTTTAACGCCACTGACACAGCCTATGAAACCGGCCTTCGCTTGGGCGACCTGATTCAACGCACCGTCAAGCAAACACCCCAAGCCACGGCTGTCCGATTTGAAGGTCGATCCGTTTCCTACGCGGAACTCAACGACATGGCGTGGGCTTTGGCCAGACAGTTACGTCAACAAGGGGTCCAACCCGGCACCCTGGTCGGCGTCTGCCTGGACCGCAGCGTTGAACTGGTTGCCGCCTTGGTTGGTGTGGTGTACAGCGGTGGCGCGTATGTGCCACTTGACCCGGCCTATCCCAAGGACCGACTGAGCAATATGTGCGAAGACGCGTCCATGCAGATCGTCGTCACACGCCAGACCGAATGGGCTCGCGCCGGTGCGGCCTTTCCCACAACCGCTCGTCCGGTCTGGATGGAACACATCCAGCCCACCGATGCAGATACAACGCTCCCACTTGTCGGCACCCCACAAGATCCCGCTTATGTGATCTTCACCTCCGGCTCGACCGGACGCCCTAAAGGGGCCATGAATGCGCATGAAGGCATCGTCAACCGTCTGCAGTGGATGCAGCAGGAATACCAACTGACGTCCGCTGACCGCGTGATTCAAAAAACACCCTACAGTTTTGACGTTTCTGTTTGGGAGTTTTTCTGGCCACTGATGACTGGCGCCACCATCGTGGTCGCCAAACCCGATGGCCACCGTGATGCCAGCTACCTGGCACAACTGATCAAGGCCGAAGGCGTGACGATGCTGCACTTTGTGCCATCGATGCTGCGACTCTTCCTGGAGGAGCCGGGCCTGGGCTCCCTGACCTCGATCCGACAAGTGGTCTGCTCAGGGGAAGCCTTGCCCATTGATGCAGTGGATCGCTTCTTTGAGCTGTTACCGCACGCTCAGTTGGGCAATCTGTACGGCCCCACCGAAGCGGCCGTTGACGTCACCTGCTGGCCATGTCGTGCCCATGATCCCCTCGGCATCGTGCCGATTGGGCGGCCGATTGCCAACACTCGCATGTACGTGCTGGATGACGCGCTGAACCTGCTACCTCCCGGCGCTGAGGGCGAACTTTATATCGGCGGCATTCAAGTTGGCATGGGCTATGTCGCCCGCCCCGACCTGACCGCCGAACGATTCCTGCCCGACCCATTCAACCCGGGCGGGCGCATGTACAAGACCGGTGACGTGGGGCGCTGGCTGTCCAATGGTGTCATCGAGTACATGGGCCGAGCGGACCACCAGGTCAAGTTGCGAGGCAACCGCATCGAGCTGGGTGAAATCGAAGCTCAGTTGATGCACATGCCGGGTATGACCCGCACCGTGGTGATCGCCCGAGAATTTGGCCCAGGTGACGTCCGTCTCGTTGCCTACCTGGTGAACAAAGACAAAGCACCCTCGTTGTCTGAGGTGAAAGCTTATCTGGCCACCAAGCTGCCAGAGTACATGCTGCCGCAGCACGTGGTCACGCTGGATGACATCCCCTTGCTGCCCAACGGCAAGATTGATCGCAAGGCGCTGCCTGCACCGGCAGAGCCTCAAGCAACAACGGGCGGCGCGTATCAGGCGCCCCGTAACGACACCGAACGTGTCGTTGCGCAAGCCATGCAAGAGATGCTCAAAGTTCAGCAACTTGGCATCGACGATGACTTTTTTGCCATGGGTGGTCATTCCCTGCTGGCGGCCCGAGTCATTGGACAAATCAACAAGCAATTGGGCACCCAACTGACCCTGCGTGCCTTGTTCGAAGCGCCTACGCCAGCCAAGTTGGCTCAAATGATCGTGGGTCAAAGTGAAGGTTCAGTCCAAGCCGAAGATGCACGGGATCCGATCGTCCACCGCCAGGACCAAAGCACTGCGCCTTTGACCTTGATGCAAGAACGCATCCGCTTCATTGAAGAGATGCAACCCGGTCGCGTGGTCTACAACGCACCATCCGCACACCGCTTGACAGGGCCCATGAATCTGCAAGCCTTTGACCAGGCGTTTGCCGAGATGATTCGGCGCCAACCGGCACTGCGCACAGCCATCGTGCCTGAAGGCGATCACTACATCCAGAAGGTGTTCGATGAGGTACAGGCCAGCCTGCTGCCTGTCGAAGATCTGTCTGACTTACCCAAAGCGCAACGTGAAGCCGTGCTGGCCCAACGGCTGGAAGCTCTCACTGCGGAAACGTTTGACCTGAGCCAGGCGCCTTTGCTGAAAATGCGCCTGTTCAAATTGGCTGATGAGGAACATGCCCTGTTCTTCATGACCCATCACATCCTGTGGGACGGATGGTCGTTTGACATCCTCTACACCGAGATCTCATCGCTGTACGAGTCCATCCTCAAGGGAGAGGCACCCAGCCTGGCTCCCCTGAGCCTGACCTATGGTGACTACGCCCAGTGGCACAACGAATGGCTCAAAACCGACGAGCTCAAACGACAAGTTGCCTACTGGACCCAACAATTTGCCGATGGCCCCATGCCCAAAGTGCCGGTTGGCGACGTACCCCGCCAATACGCCAGTGGCGGCAAGGGATCGACAGAATGGATGCACCTTGACGAGCCCCTCGTTGAGCAAGTTCGTGCAGTAGCCAAACAAACCGGCAGCACTGTCAGCATCGTGATGATGTCGGTGTATGCCGCACTGATGTCTCAATGGCTGGACGACAGTCGCCCCGCCATTGGCATGCCCTTCCGTGGTCGCTCAACGCCTGAGCTGGAAACCATCATGGGCTTTTTCAACAACATGCTGCCGATCCGACTTGAAGTTCAACCTCAACTGAGCTGCCTGGATTGGATCAAAGCTGTTCGGCAGACCATGGTCGCGGCCTTTGCCAGCCAGGATGCCCCGTTTGAACTGTTGGCCCGAGAACTGGATGGACAACGCACGGGCGCCGCGACACGCTTGTATCAGGTCATGTTCTCGTTCCAGGATGCCCGCCAGCGCCAAACACACTGGGGCCCATTGGCACATGAACGCATCCCGCTGCTTCAAAAAGGAGCCACGGAAGACTTGAACCTGTGGATGGTCGAGATCCCAGGCGGCATTGAAGGCGGCTTCCAGTACAACGCTGAGTTGTTCCTGCCTCAAACGATTGCAGCCTTGCGAGATCGCTTCGTCCAGGCTTTACAAGCCGTGGTTCAAGCGCCAAGTCAGCCTGTAGCGAGCTTGCTTCAAGCTTCGGCTGCAGACCGTTCGCAATTGGCTCAATGGGAGCGCCCAACCCAGCAGCCCGATAGCCCTATGCTGCAAAACATGACCGAGCAAGCTCGCAAGGCTCCTCGAGCCCCTGCGCTACGGGTCAATGAACACTCGTTGTGTGCGGCAGACTTGCTCAGTGGTCTTCAGACAGCACAAGCCACCTTGAGCGCCCAATTGCAACAGCAAGCCGGCAAAAAGACGTTGCTCATCGTTGCGCCCCATCCGGCTACCGCAGTTTTTGTGGGTTTGGCGGCCTTGAGTGGGAACCATCCCGTCTTACTGCAAAGCAGCCAGCCAGACGCCCAGGCTGTCGCGACACTTCAAGCTCGCGGGGATATCGCCGCGGTGATCTCGGCTTCGCCTCTACTTGGCGGTCGCAGCGACTTGCCGTGGATTGATCTGAAAGCCTTGATTCCTGCTACGTGTGATTGGCTGGGTGCATTGCAGGCCGAAGCCGTCAACACCTCGCATCAGTTTGTTGATCAACACGCTGTCCCTCTCGACCCGGTTGCGCTTCAAGCTGCTTGTGCAGGCATCTCAAAACTGGTTCGTCTGCTGCCAAGTGATACGAGTTTGAGCATCGCGCGCGCGGAGCAAACGGGGCAATCCCTTTTGCAAGCCTTGCACGCCTGGTCCAGTGGTGCTTGCTGGAGTGTGGTCCCTGATGACCAGGCCAATGGTACACATCCATGGCTGGAGCGCATTCGACACGACCGCCCCGGCCTGGTACACCTCATCGGCGACCAGTGGGACGCGCTGACTGCGAGCAAAGACCTACGCTTGATGGAGTTTGTCGCTTTGATGGACGTCCAAGACACCCGGCCTCACTGGCTGGAGAAATTGATCACGTCCAATTGCACCGTACTGTCAACCTACAGCCCCCAAAACCTGGGACTGCCAATCGCAGGCGGTTTGTTGCACAGCGCATCAGACAGTGGCATGTGCGGAACCCCGTGGGCTCCTGTCGGCCTGCGTGTTGTGAACGCTCAGCAGCAACCTACTCCGATCGGGGTGAGTGGCCAAGCCATGCTGGGCTCGCGCTCAACCGGCAGTTTCTTGCGGTGGCGAGCAGACTGCCAACTGCACTATCTGGGTGAACAAGGGCAAGAACTGGATGCGGTTCGGGCGGCGCTACACGTTGTGCCCGTGGCCAAGTCAACACAACAGGCTTCAACAGCGACTGAGCAAGCCATTGCCCGTGTTTGGGAAGCCCTGCTAGGCATTCCTGGCATCGGACCTCAAGACAACTTCTTCGATTTGGGCGGTACATCCTTGTTGGCCATGCAAGCCATGACTCGGCTGGAGGCGGAACTGGGTCGTCGCATTTCTGCTCAGCGCATGGTTTTTGATAGCTTGGGACAACTCGCTGCCGCCTATGACGCCAGTACCGACCCAGCCGCTCCGGCATGTGTGAACAATGACCCAGCATCCAACACCTCCGAGTCAGGCTTGATCAAAAAACTGGCCCATTTACTGAAGCGCGCATAAACTGGTCGCTCCTGAAGACAGCATCACATGGATATTTCGATAGCCCGCTTACAACCTGACGATCGCGAGGTATTGACCATTCGTCAGGCCGCGAAAGAAGGGGCTCCGTCTCGCGGTAGCTTTTTGCTGTGTCGCCCCATCGGGCAAGAAGCCACGCGTACCGCCGCAATGTATCGAGTGATCTCGGAACGCCTGAGCCGAGAAGGCTGCGACGTCTGGCGCTTTGACTATCACGGCACGGGTGACTCCCCCGGAGAAGAGCAAGATCAAACATTGATGGCGTGGCAGCAGGACTTGCTTGCCGTGCACGCTCACGCTCAAAGCCAAACTCAAGGACCCGTTCACTGGTTTGGCATGGGCCTGGGTGCCAATCTGGCCCTCAAGGCTGCCAATCGCGCGCACACGCCGCCAAAAGCCGTCGTTGTTTGGGAGCCCGTGCTCAATGGGCAAGTCTATGTTCAAGCACTGTTGAACGGACACCGAGACGAATTGGCCAGAGAATTCGGCTACTCCTGGTCGCAACTCAAACAACAAGCCAGAGCTTGGGAACCCCAATTGCCTGGCGATGTACTTGGCTTTGATTACGGTCCGGCCCTGTCGCAGGAATTGATGCAACTGGAAACCCTCCCACTGGCCCCGGCCTTGCGTCGAGGCATCCAAGTCATTTGCGCACTCCAACCCGAAGACCGATCGGCCATGGAGGGCCATTTATCCAGCCGCCACTTGCACTGGCACAGCGTAGAAACCCAGACGGACTGGATGTCGAGCCAGGCCATGGGAGCGGCGATCGTACCTTCAGATGCCCTACGTATCCTCCTGGAGGCGTTGAACTAAGCCATGGCTGAAAGCACGCTCATCTTTGGCGATGAACAACACCTCATCGCCACATTGACTCACCCCGAGGCCGGCTCACCTGCGCCGACCTGGGTTGCCGTATTGACAAACTCAGGTGTGATCCCACGCATGGGCCCTCACCGCATGAACGTTCGGCTGGCACGTCAGTTTGCAAAGGCGGGGATACCATCCATTCGATTTGACCTCAGCGGTCTGGGCGACAGCCGCCGAGCCAGCGGAAGCCGCCCAGTCGTAGAGCAATGGGTCGAAGACACGCGCATGGCCATGGATGTGGCACAGCGACAGTGGGGGCCCGTCAAATTTTTCATGATCGGCTTTTGCTCTGGCGCCGAGGTTGCCCACCTCACTGCCTTGTCGGACTCCCGCTTGCAAGCCGCAGTGTTGTGGGACTTCTACTCCTACCCCACGCCTCAAGCCAAGGTTCACCAACTGATCTACCGAGTTCGCCGTGCAGGCGTTCAGGGCATGGTCAACAAAATCACCAAAAAGATGTTTGGTGAAGATGACGCCAAACGGAGAGAACCCCCGCCAGACGACGGTTTGCAAGGCATGACCTCCGGGCCGGTGACGCCGAAAAACGTCTACGCACAACGATTTCAGAAACTGGTCGACCAAGGGGTCGAGCTGTTCTTCTACTACAGCGGCGGCGAGCCCGAGTGGTACGCCTACCGCAACCAATTCTTTGACATCTTTCAAGGGCATGACTTTGTCCAAAAAGTCAGCTTTGATCAGCTCGCTGTCAGCGACCACCTGATCACGAGCAAAGCAGCGCAAGAGGGTTTCTCACTGGCCGTGCACGACTGGCTGGCCAAACGCATCATGGCCAAGTAAGCAGTGGATTAATCACCCCTGCACGCAGGGGGATTGGTCGCCAAATAACCCCTTGGACATGTCAAGATCGGATCAGACTTGCGCCACACACACAGGACGGGACATGTAAAGCTGCTTCGCCGATTCAATCCAAGCCCAAAAGCTGGACAAAACACCGTTCCAGTTTGAACACAAGTTATTGGGCCACCCTGCCCTGGACATCAGCAACCT
>JBDKHX010000043.1:0-7928 GCA_039797415.1 Pseudomonadota bacterium
ATCATCGTGCGCAACGAAAAGCGCATGCTGCAAGAGTCCGTCGATTCGCTGCTGGACAACGGCCGTCGTGGCAAGGCCATGACCGGTGCGAACAAGCGTGCCCTGAAGTCGCTGGCCGACATGATCAAGGGTAAGAGCGGTCGCTTCCGTCAGAACTTGCTGGGTAAGCGCGTCGACTACTCCGGTCGTTCCGTGATTACCGTGGGCCCAACCCTGAAGCTGCACCAGTGCGGTCTGCCTAAGCTGATGGCGCTTGAGTTGTTCAAGCCCTTCATCTTCGCGCGCCTGGAAGCCATGGGCATCGCCACCACGATCAAGGCTGCCAAGAAGGAAGTCGAATCCGGCACGCCAGTCGTGTGGGACATCCTGGAAGAGGTCATCAAAGAACACCCCGTGATGCTGAACCGTGCGCCTACGCTGCACCGTTTGGGCATCCAGGCCTTTGAACCCGTCCTGATCGAAGGCAAGGCCATCCAACTGCACCCACTCGTTTGCGCGGCCTTCAACGCCGACTTCGACGGTGACCAGATGGCTGTTCACGTTCCTTTGTCGATCGAAGCGCAGATGGAAGCCCGCACATTGATGCTGGCCTCCAACAACGTGCTGTTCCCTGCCAACGGCGAACCCTCCATCGTGCCGTCGCAAGACGTGGTGCTGGGTCTGTACTACGCCACTCGTGAGCGTATCAACGGCAAGGGCGAAGGCATGATCTTCTCCGATATCCCTGAGCTGCAACGCGCTCTGGATAACGGCGTGGTCGAAATCACTGCCAAGATCAACATCCGTCTGACCGAGTACACCAAGAACAAGGAAACTGGCGAATTCACGCCTGAGACCAAGTTGGTGGCCACGACCGTCGGCCGTGCTTTGCTGTCCGAGATCCTGCCTAAGGGCCTGCCTTTTGCGAACATCAACAAGGCGCTCAAGAAGAAGGAAATCTCTCGACTGATCAACACTTCTTTCCGCAAGTGCGGTCTGAAGGAAACAGTCGTGCTGGCAGACAAGCTGCTGCAAAACGGTTTCCGTCTGGCGACTCGCGCTGGTATCTCGATCGGTATCGACGACATGTTGGTGCCTAAGCAGAAGTATGAGCTGATCGAAAAGGCCGAGAAGGAAGTCAAGGAAATCGAGCAGCAATACGTCTCCGGTCTGGTGACCGCTGGCGAGCGCTACAACAAGGTGGTGGACATCTGGGGCAAGACCGGTGACGAAGTCGGTAAGGTCATGATGTCGCAGCTGTCCAAGCAAAAGACCATCGACCGCAACGGCGTGGAAGTCGATCAGGAATCGTTCAACTCGATTTACATGATGGCTGACTCCGGTGCCCGTGGTTCTGCAGCTCAGATTCGCCAGTTGGCCGGTATGCGGGGTCTGATGGCCAAGCCTGACGGCTCCATCATTGAGACACCGATCACGGCGAACTTCCGTGAAGGTCTGAACGTGTTGCAGTACTTCATCTCCACCCACGGTGCTCGTAAGGGTCTGGCGGATACGGCGTTGAAGACAGCGAACTCGGGTTACCTGACACGTCGTCTGGTCGACGTGACGCAAGATTTGGTGGTGACATCAGACGATTGCGGCACCGATCAAGGTATCGCGACTCGCGCCTTGGTTGAAGGCGGTGAAGTCATTGAATCGTTGCGTGACCGCATCTTGGGTCGCATTCCTGCGATCGATGTGCTGCACCCAGAGACTCAACAGGTTCTGATCCCTGCTGGCACCATGCTGGACGAAGACGTTCTGGACGTGCTGGAAGCCGCTGGCGTTGACGAAGTCAAGGTTCGCACACCGCTGACCTGTGCCACACGTTACGGTCTGTGCGCCAAGTGCTATGGCCGCGATCTGGGCCGCGGTGGTCTGGTGAACTCCGGTGAAGCTGTGGGCGTGATCGCTGCGCAGTCCATCGGTGAACCCGGTACCCAGCTGACCATGCGTACGTTCCACATCGGTGGTGCCGCTTCGCGTGCTGCGATCGCCTCGAGCGTGGAAGCCAAGTCCGACGGTATCATCGGCTTCAATGCCACGATGCGTTACGTGACCAACGGCAAGGGCGACCTGGTGGTGATTTCCCGTTCCGGCGAAATCGTCATCTCCGACCAGCACGGCCGTGAGCGTGAGCGTCACAAGGTGCCGTACGGCGCGACCCTGAGCATCAAGGCCGACCAGACCATCAAGGCTGGCACGATCTTGGCCAACTGGGATCCGCTGACTCGTCCGATCATCACTGAATTCGCCGGTAAGGCTCGCTTCGAAAACGTCGAAGAAGGCGTGACCGTTGCCAAGCAGGTGGACGAAGTGACCGGTCTGTCGACACTGGTTGTGATCGATCCGAAGCGCCGTGGCGCTGCCAAGGTCATCCGCCCACAAGTCAAGCTGCTCGACGCCAACGGTCAAGAAGTCAAGATCCCTGGTACCGACCACGCTGTGACCATCGGCTTCCAAGTGGGTTCGTTGATCCAGATCCGTGACGGCCAAGACCTGGCTCCAGGCGAAGTGCTGGCTCGTATCCCAATCGAAGGTCAGAAGACTCGAGACATTACCGGCGGTCTGCCACGTGTGGCAGAACTGTTCGAAGCTCGCTCGCCCAAGGACAAGGGCTCGCTGGCTGAAATCACCGGTACCGTCTCCTTCGGTAAGGAAACCAAAGGCAAGGTTCGTCTGCAGATCACTGACCCTGACGGTCAAGTCTGGGAAGATCTGGTTCCGAAGGAAAAGAACATCCTGGTGCACGAAGGCCAGGTGGTCAACAAGGGCGAATCCATCGTCGACGGTCCAGCCGATCCTCAAGACATCCTGCGGTTGCTGGGTATCGAAGAGTTGGCTCGCTACATCGTGGACGAAGTGCAAGACGTTTACCGTCTGCAGGGCGTGAAGATCAACGACAAGCACATCCAGGTGATCGTTCGCCAGATGCTGCGTCGCGTGATGATCACCAACCCAGGCGATACGCACTACATCACGAACGAGCAAGTCGAGCGTTCCGAGTTGTTGGACACCAATGACCGCATGCGCGCCGAAGGCAAGATGATCGCCACACACAGCGATGTGCTGTTGGGTATCACCAAGGCTTCGTTGTCGACCGACTCCTTCATCTCGGCCGCTTCCTTCCAGGAAACGACCCGCGTGCTGACCGAGGCTGCCATCATGGGCAAGCGCGACGAGCTGCGTGGCTTGAAGGAAAACGTCATCGTGGGTCGCCTGATCCCAGCTGGTACCGGTATGGCCTTCCACCAGGCTCGCCGTGCCAAGGAAGAAATGGACGACACCGAACGTCGCGCCATCGCCATGCAAGAAGCTCAAGAGCGTGCCGCTCTGGAGTTGGCAGCGCTGGACGATGCTGTTGAAGACGAAGCACCTGCCGAGGGTGGTGCTGCTGAATAAGTCAGCTCACCTCAAGCAAAAAGCCGGAGCATGCTCCGGCTTTTTTTCGTCTCTACGTTTTCAGCGGCCTTGGGCGAAAAAAAACCACCGACCTGTCAAGGTCAGTGGTTCTTCGTGGGTCTGGGCTTAACTTAGGCTTGCCGACGGCGAGCCGCCCAGCCAATGCCGGCCAGTCCCAGCGCCATCATGACGTAGGTGCTGGTCTCGGGCACGGCTGCAACAGCGGTGAGGCCGTTCAGTTTGAAGGATGTCAATGTGTTGTTGCCTGTGAGCGTGAAGACTGTGCCGACCGCTCCGGTCAGGGTTTCGGTGTCCGTGCTGATCAGGCCGTCGCCAAGCAGCACTGCGCTACCGCCGGACCAGGTCAGCGTGGCTTTGTCCACCAAGTCCCAATCGGCGAGGCGCAAGCTGCTCAAATCCACCATTTGAGAGAAGGTCAAGGTCAGCGATTCGCCGTTGCCGATCCCGGATGCGCCCAACAAGCCGACAGATACGCCGACCCCGGTTGCATTGCGAGTGACGTCCAAAGCGCCACCCAAAGATGGGCCGGTGACATTCAATGTAATGCCACCGCTGGCGAGTGTCACCTTCGCGGTTGTTCCGCTGCCGCCGGTCAGGTTGAAGTCAGCAGCCTGCGATAGTGCGGGAACAGATGCCGCAATCAGCATTGCGGCAAGAGTCAGAAACTTGGACATGTCACCTCCGTGTAGTTCGTTTGAGTGTTCCGTCGCTCGATCCATGGACACCCGATGCCCAATTATCAAACGTCGGACAGGTAGGAAAACACGGGTAGACCATTAAGTGCGTGATCCCAGGGGCGCGAACACGACGGTTGTTGCCCATGGAAGGCGTGGCGAGCTGTCTTGCGTTGCGCTGGCGCAGCGGCTACAATGGAAGGCTTTTCGGCTTTCGCTTGCGATGAAAATGCAAGCGAGGGCCGTTTTGTGCTTGTCTCAAGCTTGGCAAAGTCTCGTTCAAGGCGATGCTAAGTATTTGATTTTCAAGTGTTTTTCAACGGGAACCTAAAAATGCCAACCATTAACCAGCTCGTGCGCCACGGCCGTCAGGTCGAAGTCACGAAATCCAAATCGCCTGCGATGCAAAACTGCCCGCAGCGTCGTGGCGTGTGCACCCGCGTGTACACCACCACGCCTAAGAAGCCTAACTCCGCTTTGCGTAAGGTCGCCAAGGTGCGCCTGACCAACGGTTTTGAGGTTATCTCCTACATCGGCGGTGAAGGCCACAACCTGCAAGAACACAGCGTCGTGCTGGTTCGCGGCGGTCGTGTTAAGGACTTGCCAGGTGTGCGTTACCACATCGTGCGTGGCTCTCTTGACCTGCAAGGCGTCAAGGATCGTAAGCAGTCCCGCTCGAAGTACGGCGCTAAGCGTCCTAAGAAGGCTTAATTGCCTGTTTGAAATAGTCGGTCGTCTTCATCAGCGCGTCACCAAGTGGCTGCAAGCTGTTGTTGAGAAGGCCGAGGTGGCGGTAGTCCCGGAATGGTCCGGAATTTACCGAGTAAGTGGGGTCTGACAAAACTGGACTCCAAGATGCAGGCGAAAGCCCGTATCAACTGAAGCATTGAAAGGAATAGAAATGCCTCGTCGTCGCGAAGTACCCAAGCGTGAAATTCTCCCAGATCCAAAATTCGGATCGGTTGACCTGTCCAAGTTCATGAACGTGATCATGGAATCCGGCAAGAAGGCTGTTGCAGAACGCATCATTTACGGTGCTCTGGAACAAGTCGAAAAGAAGGCTGGCAAGGATCCGCTGGAAGTCTTTAACGTCGCTTTGAACAACATCAAGCCCGTGGTCGAAGTGAAATCTCGCCGCGTGGGTGGTGCGAACTACCAGGTTCCCGTTGAAGTTCGCCCATCACGCCGTATCGCTTTGGCTATGCGTTGGTTGAAAGAATCGTCGCGCAAGCGTTCCGAAAAGTCGATGGCCCAACGTCTGGCCAACGAACTGCTGGAAGCCGCTGAAGGCCGCGGCGGTGCGATGAAGAAGCGTGACGAAGTCCACCGTATGGCTGAAGCCAACAAGGCCTTCTCGCACTTCCGCTTCTAATCCACCAACTGCAGTTCTGCTGCAAAACAAGCGCCCGGCTCGTGCTCAACACGGCCGGCGCTTTGTCAAATCTGGAGTGACATCATGTCCCGCAAGACCCCGATTGAGCGCTATCGCAACATTGGTATCTCGGCTCACATCGACGCTGGTAAGACCACGACGACTGAACGTATCCTGTTTTACACAGGCGTGAACCACAAAATTGGTGAAGTGCACGAAGGTGCCGCCACCATGGACTGGATGGAGCAAGAACAAGAGCGCGGCATCACGATTACATCGGCTGCTACGACTTGCTTCTGGAAGGGTATGGACATGTCCTACCCTGAGCACCGTTTCAACATCATCGACACCCCTGGCCACGTTGACTTCACAATCGAAGTGGAACGTTCCATGCGCGTGCTCGACGGCGCTTGCATGGTTTACTGTGCAGTGGGCGGCGTGCAGCCTCAGTCTGAAACCGTGTGGCGTCAGGCTAACAAGTACAAGGTTCCTCGCTTGTCCTTCGTGAACAAGATGGACCGTACTGGTGCCAACTTCTTCAAGGTTTACGACCAGCTCAAGCTGCGTCTGAAGGCCAACCCTGTGCCCGTGGTGATCCCAATCGGCGCAGAAGACAACTTCCAAGGCGTGGTCGATCTGTTGAAGATGAAGGCCATCTACTGGGATGAAGCTTCCCAGGGCATGAAGTTCGACTACCGCGACATCCCTGAAGAGCTGAAGGCTGAAGCTCAAAAGTGGCGTGAAGGCATGGTTGAAGCCGCTGCCGAAGCCAACGAAGAGCTGATGAACAAGTACCTGGAAGAAGGTGACTTGACTGAAGCTGAAATCAAGCTGGCCTTGCGTACACGTACCATCGCCTGCGAAATCCAGCCAATGCTGTGCGGTACCGCGTTCAAGAACAAGGGCGTGCAACGCATGCTCGACGCTGTGATCGACTACCTGCCATCGCCAGTGGACATTCCTCCAGTTGGCGGCATGGACGAAGATGATCAGCCGACCACTCGTCGCGCTGACGACAGCGAAAAGTTTGCCGCTCTGGCGTTCAAGCTGATGACCGACCCATACGTTGGTCAGCTGACATTCGTGCGCGTGTACTCCGGCGTTCTGAACTCTGGCGACTCTGTCTACAACCCGATCAAGGGCAAGAAAGAGCGTATCGGCCGTATCCTGCAGATGCACGCTAACGAGCGTGAAGAAATCAAGGAAATTCTGGCCGGCGACATCGCCGCTTGCGTGGGCTTGAAGGACGTGACCACCGGCGAAACGCTGTGTGACGGCGACGCCATCATCACCCTGGAAAAGATGGTCTTCCCTGAGCCTGTGATTGCACAGGCCGTGGAACCTAAGACCAAGGCTGACCAGGAAAAGATGGGTATCGCTCTGCAACGTCTGGCTGCTGAAGATCCTTCCTTCCGCGTCAAGACCGATGAAGAATCCGGTCAGACCATCATCGCCGGTATGGGCGAGCTGCACTTGGAAATCATCGTTGACCGCATGAAGCGCGAATTCGGCGTGGAAGCCAACGTTGGTAAGCCACAAGTGGCCTACCGCGAAACCATCCGCAAGAAGGTCACCGACGTCGAAGGTAAGTTCGTTCGTCAGTCCGGCGGTAAGGGTCAATATGGTCACGTTGTGTTGACCGTTGAACCTCAAGAGCCAGGCAAGGGCTTCGAATTCGTCGACGCCATCAAGGGCGGTGTGGTTCCTCGCGAATACATCCCTGCGGTGGAAAAGGGCGTGATCGACACCCTGACCAACGGCGTGTTGGCTGGCTACCCAGTTGTGGACGTCAAGGTTACTTTGACCTTCGGTTCGTACCACGATGTGGACTCGAACGAAAACGCGTTCAAGATGGCCGCTTCGATGGGCTTCAAGGACGGCTGCCGTAAGGCTTCGCCAGTGATCCTGGAGCCAATGATGGCCGTGGAAGTTGAAACACCTGAAGACTACGCTGGTACCGTGATGGGCGACTTGTCCTCACGTCGCGGCATGGTTCAAGGTATGGACGACATGGTCGGTGGCGGCAAGATCATCAAGGCAGAAGTTCCTCTGTCTGAAATGTTCGGCTACTCCACCAGCCTGCGTTCCGCCACTCAAGGTCGTGCGACTTACTCCATGGAGTTCAAGCACTACTCTGAAGCGCCTAAGAACGTGGCCGACGCGATCATCACTGCTCGCGGCAAGTAATCACGTCACAAAAGATCGCTCCGGGTGTACCATCCGGGGCTTTCGCAAATTCAAGCCGGTCTTCGGTGTGGGGACGTTCACTGCCCGTGGTGAGCGATCTATGACTTTTCATGTCAGAACCCCCGCCGGAAACCTTAAACCCTCACGGGATACTGTTCTTTGCTCTCTAGGAGATTGAAATGGCAAAAGGTAAATTCGAACGGACCAAGCCGCACGTCAACGTCGGCACCATCGGTCACGTTGACCACGGTAAGACCACTCTGACGGCTGCTATCGCTACCGTTCTGTCCAAG
>JBDKHX010000044.1:0-7918 GCA_039797415.1 Pseudomonadota bacterium
CTGCGCATGGCCCTGCGTCACGCGGTAGCACGCGGGGTCAAAGTGAGGCTGATGCTTCAGGGCAAAGTCGACTTGCCAATAGCGGGCCTGGCCGCCCGGGTGCTGTATGGCGGCTTGATGCGTGACGGCATTGAAATCCATGAATACCAACCCGCCTTTTTGCACGCCAAGGTGATGCGGGTGGACCAGGATTGGGCCACCGTCGGGTCTTCTAATCTGGACCCGCTATCACTGGTGCTGAACATGGAAGCCAATGTGATCGTGCGGGACAAAGCCTTTGTCAAAAACCTGATTGACGCCTTGGCTGAAGACTTTGCCGCCAGCAAACAGGTGCTGCCAGAGCACCGCCATCACTCATGGCCTGATCGGCTTGGGCACTGGTTGTTCAAACAAGGCGCCAAGCTCTATCTGCGATTGGCTGGCAAAAGCGGCCGTTACTGAACAGCCCGCTTAGCGCAACGGCCAACAATGCCCATACGCCGGTGGCGTGGGCCAATGATGCGCTCCATCGGGTGGTGATTCATGCTCGTTCACCCATTGCCTGGCCAGCATCCAGCCCGCATGGCCGATCACCACGACGGGGCCAGGGCCTGTCGCTTGCCAGGCTTGCGCGCGTTTCAGGACTTGCCCCAAGCTCTCGCCACCACCGGGTTGATAGCCCACAAAATCAGCCACCCATGCATCGATCTGATGGCGGTTGATGTCGAGCCAAGGCTTTCCGTCCCACGCGCCAAAATCCATCTCGGCCAAACGGGCATCGATGTGATGCCGCCACCCCCAAGCCTGCAAAATTCGACCCACGGTGCGACACCGTTGCAGCGGCGAGGTGTAGACCACCTTTGGCAAGCCATGCAGACGAGCGGCCTGGCGCACCCGGTGGGCCAGGCGTTTGGCTTTTCGACGGTCTACCACCACATCGGTATGGCCAACACAACGCCCCGCCACGCCGTGCGGCTTGGGATGCCGCCAAGCCCAGATCGGGCAACCTGATGGCATCACCAGCGCACCCACCCGACTGGATGCACCACGGCCAACCAAGCCAGCAAAGCGGCCACTTCAGACAGTTGCTGGCTGGCGCCTAGCGTGTCACCGGTGAAGCCACCCAGCCGCTGCCAGAACCAGCGACGGCACCACAGCGTCATCACCCCCGCGGCCAAGGTAGACCACATCAAGCACCGCAACAAGGTCGGCACGGGCCAACCAGCCAGATGCAAGCAACCCAAGATGGCCAGGGCCACCAAGGCCGTCAGGCCCACAGCGGCCAATACACTGGACCAACCCGCTCGCATGGCCAAGGGCTTGGCTTTGGCGTGATCCATGTCTCCACCGTAAGGCAAGGATGCTGTCAGCAAAACAGGCACGAGCCGAGACACGGTGTGCGCCCACACCAAACCCATCAGGGTCCACCCCATCAACACCTGATGCACATGGCTGCTGGCTGCATCGGTCATCTCACTGAACAGCGGCGACAACAGGGACGTCAAAGTGGCCGCTTTGAGGCTCAGCATCAAGATCAGCCCTAAGCCGGCATAGGACCCCAAGCGCGAATCCTTCATGATCTCCAACGCGCGGGCTTTGCTCACGGTTCCGCCCAAACCATCGCAGGTGTCAGCCCAGCCGTCTTCATGAAAGCCACCGGTCAACCACACGGTGCTGGCCATGCTGAGCACCACGGCCACAACAGGTGGCCACCACAAACTGGCTGCGGCCAACACCAGGCCGCCCCAAACGCCCACCAGCGCCCCCACTAATGGAAAGTAACGGACACAACGCTGCAACCAGTCAGGCTGAAAGCCAACCCACGCAGGCACAGGCACGCGGGTGAAAAATTGCAGCGCTGTGAAAAACAGGCGCAACTCCAGCAGCAATCGTTGAATCATGGTGATCGATCAGGTGTCAGATTGGCTCACGCCCGCAGATTCAAAACTGGCCATGTCTCGCAAAATGGCGCAAGCCGATTCGAGCAAAGGCCAGGCCAAGGCCGCCCCTGAGCCTTCGCCCAAACGCAGGCCCAGATGCAGCAAGGGCTGCACACCCAGATGATTGAGCATACGGGCATGACCACTTTCATCTGACTGGTGTGCAAAGACGCAGCATGACAGCATGTCGGGTTGCATGGCGTGGGCAACCAGCGCAGCACTGGACGAGATGAAACCATCGACCACGACCACACGCTTTTGCGCCGCTGCCTCCAGCATGGCGCCGCACATCATGGCGATCTCAAACCCACCCAATGCCGCCAGGGCATCTAGGGGCTGCGCTGCATTGGCATTGGCCTGCAGGGCCTGTTGCAACACCGCCAGTTTGCGTTGAACACCGGCATCGTCCAAGCCGGTGCCTCGGCCCACACATTGATCCAAGGGCAAGCCCGTCAAGCGGGCCATCAACAAGGCCGCGCTGGATGTATTGCCAATGCCCATCTCGCCAAACAGCACGGCGTTGCCGGGCAAGCCTTTGATCAAATCTGCACCAGCGGCCATCGCACTCAAGCATTGGTCCGCCGTCATGGCCGGGCCTTGAGATGCGTCGGCTGTACCGTAGGCCATTTTGCGAATCTGCAAACCTGCGCGTGGTGCGATGTCTTTGGCCACACCGGCATCCACCACTGTCAAAGCCAAACCATGTTGCCGGGCCAGCACGCTGACTGCGGCGCCACCGGCCAAGAAGTTCTCCACCATCTGCCAGGTGACATCACTGGGGTAGGCCGACACACCGCGAGCCGCCAAGCCGTGATCACCAGCAAACACGACCATTTGTGGCTGCTGCAACCTGGGCTGATCCGTATTAAGGATCAAACCCAATTGCACCGCCAAGGCCTCCAAGCGGCCCAACGAACCCAATGGCTTGGTCTTGTGATCAATCACATGCTGCAGGCGCTTGGCCAATTCGGTCTGATGCTGGCTCATGTTGTCCATTGCTTTAAAACACCGGGCTCAAAGTGCCGGTCGATGAAATCTGCCAGGCCATCCAACACCTGATCCCAGGTGGGGCAGCCCGGCCCAAATAATGCGCGCAACAGCGGCGCTGATTCAAACAGGCCATGCGCATACAGCCCCATCACAGAGCCTTGTTGCCAGCCCAATGGGCGCCCATCCTCGCCACGCAAAGCCACGCCTTGCCAGCTGGGGTCAACCGACTGCGTGCGCCCCTGATGAATCTCATAGCCTGAGCAAGTCTGGCTTTGCCAGGCTTGCCATGCCGGTGGCAAATGAGGCTCAAACCTCATGGTGGTTGGTTGAACCAACTTGTGGGGATCAAAATCAGTCGTCAAGGGCAACAGATTCAACCCGGGCAGGTTCACCGCGCCGCCATCCACCCCGTGGGCATCGTTCAAGGTTTGACCCAACATCTGCAAACCACCGCAGATGCCCAGCACCGCCCGGCCCGCTTTGGCATGAGCGGTGATGGCGTCGTCCAGGCCCTGTTGTCGCAACCAACGCAAATCACCCTGGGTGTGTTTGGAGCCGGGCAAGATCACCCAGTCCACATCGGTCAAATCCTTGGGGTGACGAGCCCAAGTGAGATGCACAGAAGGCAAGTGCCGCAAAGACTGAAATTCATCCAGATTGCTGATGCGCGGATAGGCCACCACAGCAACACGGAGCGCCGGTTTCGATGAGGCGACCACACCTGCAACAGCATGCCCCCAATCACCACCGTCCAGGCCATCTTCTTCAGGCAAGCCGTGGCCGCGCCACATGGGCAAGACCGCGACCGTCGGCACACCGGTCAAGGCTTGCAACTGCTGTGGTCCAGGCGCCAGCAAACTGGCATCACCCCGGAAGCGGTTCAGCACAAAGCCTTTGATCAAGGCCTGCTCGTTGGCAGGTAGCAATTGGTGTGTACCGTACAGATGGGCAAAGGCGCCACCCCGATCAATGTCTGTCACCAACAAGCAATCAGCCCCCACCTCACGGGCCGTGCGCATGTTGACGTAATCATTGGCGTGCAGATTGATCTCAGCAGGAGACCCGGCCCCTTCAATCACGACCAAATCGTTGTCTGCCATCAATTCATGCAAGGCTTGCCGGGCATGGGGCCACAAGACTTCACTGCGATCACGCCAAGGCATGGTGCTGTAGTCGGTACGCACCTCACCCAGCACCACAACCTGGCTGCCCGTATCGCTTTCAGGCTTGAGCAAGATGGGGTTCATGCGCACATCCGGCACGGCATGGGCAGCCAACGCCTGAAAGTATTGCGCCGTGCCAATCTCACCCCATCGGCCGTTCAAGCCCGCCACCACGCGCGCGTTGTTGCTCATGTTCTGAGCTTTGAACGGGGCCACCTTCAAGCCCTGGCGAGCAGCCCAGCGGCACAGGGCTGTGGTCAACCAGCTTTTGCCTGCTCCGCTGGTGGTGCCCAGCACCATGATGGCCTTGGCGCGCATGGTGCTCGCCTCAATCCTCGATGCCGCGCTGGGCCGGAATGCCGGCCTCGTAGGCATGCTTGATCTTGCGCATTTCCGTCACCGTGTCGGCAATGGCAATGATCTCAGCGGGGCAATCGCGCCCGGTCAACACCACATGCACTTCTTTAGGACGTTGGCTCAACACATCCACCACGTCTTGCAGCGGGATCCAGCCGTAGATCAAGGGGTAGGTCATCTCATCGAGCACCACCAGGAAGTTCTCACCACTTTGGATCGACTCAACCGCGCGAGCCCAGCCTTGGCGTGCCAATTCAGCGGAGTGTTCCAGGTCTTTGCTCTTCCAGCTGAAGCCGTCACCCAAACCCTCAATGGGCAAGCCCAGTTTTTCAAACGTGCGGTGCTCGCCAAAACGGGCGCTGGGCACTTTCATGAACTGGTAGATCTTGACGGTTTTGCCTCGCCCTTGGGCGCGCATGGCCAAACCAAACGCTGCGGTGCTTTTACCCTTGCCATCGCCGGTGTTGACGATCAACAGGCCACGACGCTCAGCCTTTTCTTGCTGCTGAGGCGCTTCGGTAGGTGGGTTTTGAATGTCCATCTCAATCGTCTCCTAAGGAATTTATGGGGTCAAAACCGTGGCAACACGGTCCACTGTTGTTCGACTTGGGTGATGCGCACGGCGTGTTGAAACACCGACTCAATGGTCTGGTGTACCGCCGCATCATGGGCAGCGCCCTGCACAAGAACCTGGCCTTGGTTCATCACGGCAATCGCGTCTGCATGCAATGCCAATGGCAACTCATGCAACACACTGATCACGCACCGCCCTTGCGCAGCCTCTCGGCGTAGCACCTGGGCCAACAGGCGCTGGTGCGGCGCATCCAGATGGGCGACGGGTTCATCCAGCAACAGCACAGGGGCCTGCACGGCCAAGGCGCGCGCCAAGTTGACGCGCTGGCGCTCGCCGCCCGACAAGGTTTGAAGTGTGTGATCCGCTTTGCTCAACATGTCTGTGTCTTGCAAGGCTTGTTCAATGGCTTGGTGATCAGTCGATGTCAACGCACCCAAGCCCATCCAGCCTTGATACGGCATCCGGCCCAAGGCCACCGTGTCTCGCACTGTCATGGCATCGTCGCCTTCGTGGTGCTGCCCTAGCCAGGACAAGGCTTGCGCTTTGCTACGTGCCGTCCACGTTTCCAAGGGTTGATCCATCAAATGAATCCGCCCTTGGCTTGGCTTGAGCAAGCCCGCCAAACACCTCAGCAGCGTCGATTTGCCTGCGCCATTGGGCCCAACCACAGCCAACCATTGCCCGGTCTGCGCAGACAAAGCCACGTCGTGCAACACAGCCTGCCCCCCGCGAGAAGCGAACAGGTTCACCGCCAACAGGCCCATCACAGTCCCCTCCGGTACAACAGAACCAGCAGATACAGCCCACCCATGACGGCCGTCAACACACCAACAGGCAACTCTTGCGGCGCAATCACCCAGCGCGACAACACATCGGCTGCACACAACAACACGCCGCCCATCAAGGTGGAGTGCTGCAACAGAACCCGATGCTTGGCACCGCACCACGGCCGCACCAGATGCGGCGCGACCAATCCGACAAACGCAACCAGACCTGCTTGGGCCACAGCACCTGCTGCCGCCAAAGCCAGAACCAAAACCAAAGCCGCACGCGCCCAAGCCAAGGACACGCCCAAGCTGCGCGCCACGTCTTCACCCAATGACAAGGCATCCAACACACGCGACAGCAACAAGGCCACAGGCAGCGTCAACGCCAACACCACCGCCATGGCGACGCACGATGTCCATCCCAGCAGCGCCGTATTGCCCAGCATGAAGGCCTGCATGGTTCGCCAGGTTTCAGCTGACCACACCATCAGCAACTGCGTCATGGCGCCCAGCACCACACCCACCACCACACCGCACAGCAGCAAACGCATGGTCTGCGTGGCACCACGGGCCAAGGCCAGGGTCAGCCACACGCCGCCAATCGCCCCCACAAACGCCACGCCTGTCAAGCCAACGAGAGCCCACCACGTGGTGGACGTGGCCCAGCCCATGCCTGTCGTCAAAACCAGCGCCATCAGCAAGGCCGCACCCGATGAGCTACCCAACAAATACGGTTCAGCCAAGGGGTTGCGGAACAAGCCCTGGGCCACCGCCCCCGCCAACCCCAGCAAGGCCCCCACCAAAAAGGCGCCCAATGTTCTAGGGGCACGAATGTCCCACACAAGGCTCACTGACAAAGCATCCGAGCTGGATGCCCACGGCCAATGCCAGCCCGTGCTGCCAACGCCCATGCCCAGCACCGCCAAGGCCACGGTGGCCAAGGCCAGCACCAAGGTCATCCGTCCGGTTGAAGCACTCATGATCGCGCCTCCGCAGGCTCGGCCATCATGCGCAGGCAACGCACCAACACGGCAGCAGCCTGGCCCAAGCGTGGCCCCGGCCTGGCCAACAAGTCATAGTCCGTCGGCTTCAATCCACAAACCTTTTGCTGGCGAATAGCACGCATCCCCGACCAACCTGGTCGTTGGCGTAAGCCGTTCACATCGTGTGCAGCCAAGATGATCAAATCAGGATCTGAGCGCACCACAAACTCTGGATTCAATTTGGGGAAAGGCCCCAACTGTTTGGACACCACATTGGCCCCGCCCAACATGGACCACAGCTGGCCGATGAAGGAGGACTCACCCGCTGCATACGGGGCCGTTGCCACCTCAAAATACACACGCGTACCTTTGACAGCAGGGGGCACTTGGTTCTGAGCCTGCTTGAGTTGAGCCTGTACATCGGCCCAAACTGGGTCGGCGGCTTGGGGACGGCCTAACAAAATGGCCACGGCCTTCAAAACCCGGGGCACATCGTCCAAGGTCTGCGCCTCAAACTCAGCCACCGGCACACGCAGGGCTCTCAAACGTTGAGCCAATCGGGATGATGAAGACGCCAACACCAGATCAGGCTTCAAGGCCACGATGGCTTCCACGTTGGCATCATCCAAGCCTCCCACCTTTGGCAAGGCTTGCACCGATGCCGGCCAGTTGGACCACCGATCCACACCAACCAAACGATCGCACGCGCCCAAGACGCAGACGGCCTCGGTCAACGAAGGCAGCAAGGTCAACACACGCTTGGGTGCCTGCTGCAACTGGATCACAGCGCCACGGTCATCCTTGACAGACAACTGCTGGGCATCCGCCGCCAGCGCGGATTGGCTTAGCCACAACGCCAACAGAAGCCACTTCACCACTTGCGCACCTCTTGAGTCCAAGGCTGGCCACCGGCCATCAAAGTGATCTGGCTGCACTGCTGCGTCACGTCCTGGTTCAGGCGACCCAACTCATCGACGAACTGACGCACCTCATCACCCAAGGGGATCACACCCCACCCAATTTCATTGGTCACCAGCACAACGGGCCCAGAGGCCTCATTCAGAGCAGACAACAAATCGGCCCGGGCTAGTTGCCAGCTGGCATGCAATGCATCACTTGGTGTCACAGGCATCAACCAATTGGTCAGCCACAAAGTCAAACAATC
>JBDKHX010000045.1:0-7696 GCA_039797415.1 Pseudomonadota bacterium
GAAGGTGAGCCCGTCAAGCTGATGGAGGGCGACAACGAAGAGCACGAAGCCGAACGTGCGGTGGCACGCTTCATGGTGCTGCGCATGAGCTTGCTGGAGAAGTACCCAGGCGACCCCAGCAAGACCGACTGGAGCAACTTCGCGATCTTGTACCGCGCCAACCACCAGGCTCGCCCCTTTGAGCAAGCGCTGCGTAAAGCCAACATTCCTTACAAGGTGTCTGGCGGGCAAAGCTTTTTTGACAAGGCCGAAATCAAGGACTTGTGCGGTTGGTTGCGCCTGCTGGTGAACAACGATGACGACCCGGCATTTTTGCGCGCAGCCACCACACCCAAACGCGGCATCGGGCACCAGACCTTGGGTTCACTGGGCGAGTTTGCGGGCAAGTGGAAAGTCAGCCTGTTTGAAGCCCTGTTTGCGGAGTCCCTATCGGCATCCCTGAATGCCCGCGCCTTGGGATCTCTGCATGAGTTTGGTCGTTATGTGAACGACCTGGAACATCGCGCCAAAAACACCACCGGCAGCGAAGACGCCAAGGCCATGCTGCTGGAATGGCTCAAAGACATTGGCTACGAGCAGCACCTGTACGACAACGAAGAGAACGAAAAGGTTGCGGCTGCGCGCTGGAACAACGTGCTTGACTTCATCGACTGGGTGGCCAAACGTTGTGGCGGCGAGATCGAAAACGACGGTGGCATGACGGTCGAGTCCGAAAAGAAAAGCGTGCTCGAAGTGGCTCAGACTATTTCACTGATCACCAGCTTGGCAGAGCGCAACGCCGATCAAAATGTGGTGACCTTGTCGACCCTGCATGCCTCCAAGGGCTTGGAATGGCCCCATGTGGTGCTGGCCGGGGTCAACGAGGGCTCCCTACCCTTCTCGCGCGAGGAAGGTGAGATCACCCCGCAACAAATTGAAGAAGAGCGTCGACTGATGTACGTGGGCATCACCCGGGCGCGTTTGACCCTGGGCGTGAGCGCACTGAAACGTCGAAAAAAGGGACGCGAATACGTGCAAGCCATCCCCAGTCGCTTCATCACGGAGATGAAATTGAGCGAAGGCGCCGGCCCCAAGGAAGACCCACGCGAAAAACTACGCCGCCAGCGAGAGGAGATGGCTGCGCAGGCCAAGGCCAAAGCCGCCGCCGCGTCCAAGCATCATTGAGGCGAAAAAAAACCCGAGACAAGAATCTCGGGTTTGGAATCCACCAATTGAGGAGGGTGGAGGAGACAAACGAAACAAGCAAAGATATGAGCTCTGGAGTTCAATCAAGTTCACATCCATAGGGTTTATTCTAATAACACCCCAGCCAAAATGCAAGGGGTAACCCTAGGCTTTGTGCCCTCACCCCTGAAAAAACTGAATCCGTCACACTTTGTCTGGAGATCCACATGGAATGCACCATCAACTGGCAACCCACATCCGGCATGGCCTTCATGGCTGAAACCGGCAGCGGCCACATCATCAACATGGACGGCGCGCCCGAAGGTGGCGGCCGCAATCTGGCCCCACGCCCGATGGAAACCGTGCTGGCTGGCACCGGCGGCTGCACCGCTTATGACGTGGTCTTGATCCTCAAGCGTGGGCGCCATGATGTGCGTGGGTGCCAGTTGAAGCTGACAGCCGAACGCGCAGAAACCGACCCCAAGGTCTTCACCAAAATCAACATGCACTTTGTGGTGACCGGGGTGAATCTGACTGAAACAGCCGTTCAACGCGCGATTCAGATGTCGCACGAAAAGTATTGCTCGGCCTCGATCATGATCGGCAAAACCGCCGAGATCACCACCAGCTTTGAGATCGTCGCGGCCTAACCGGCTACCGAAGGCTCGGCAAACTCAGATGTAGCGCGCCGTGGTCGTCATGACCTTGGCCGCCAAACGCATGAGTCCTCTGACCGGCGCGGGCAATGGCGCCCCACCGGCCTTCAAGGCCGCATTGGCGTGCTCGACTTCGTCATCTCGCATTTGCGCCACAATGGCCCGCGAGCTTTGATCCCCCGTGGGCAACTGATCCATGTGGCTGTTGAGGTGGTCTTCCACCTGACGCTCGGTTTCAACCACAAAGCCCAGGCTGATCTTGTCGCCCGCTTTGGCCGCGATCAGGCCAATACCAAATGCACCGGCATACCAAAGCGGGTTGAGCAAGCTTGTACGGCTGCCCAGCTCGCGCAGGCGCTGCTCTGTCCAGGCCAGGTGATCGGTTTCCTCACGTGCGGCAGCGTCAAACTGCGCCTTCAGATAAGGATCGTTCGTGCCCCATGCCTGTGAGGCGTAAAGCGCTTGCGCGCACACCTCACCGACATGGTTGATGCGCATCAGTGCAGCGGATTCGCGCTTGTCTTGCTCAGACAACTCACCGTTGTCAACGGGAGCTTGCGGACATGGGCGGGCAGCAGCGTGGTCCGCCCACACCGTACGCACGGCCGTGTCAAAAGAAATCAGAAGGCGATCAACAGGGCTGTGCTGCACCCCGGCAGGCTGGTGAGTGGTGTATGACATGGTGATCCCTTCGTGTTGCTGCGATCTTAGCGCTGCACACGCCAGTTGCACTAGCGCTGCATCAAACCTCGGCTTTTGGCAATGGACATCAACATGCCCAAAGCCAGCCCCAGTGTCACCATGGCTGTGCCGCCATAGCTGATGAATGGCAAAGGCACCCCCACCACCGGCAAGATGCCGCTGACCATGCCCATGTTGACAAAGGCATAGGTGAAGAAGCTCAAAGACAAACTACCCGCCAACAATCGAGAAAACAAGGTGGGGGCTTGCGAGGCCAGGATGAGCCCACGGAAGATCAGCGCCAAAAAGCCGCCCAAGAGGGTCAAGCCGCCCAGCAAGCCAAATTCTTCGGAATACGCGGCAAAGATGAAGTCTGTGGTTCGTTCAGGAATGAACTCCAAATGGGTTTGGGTGCCCTTCATATAGCCTTTGCCCGAAACCCCGCCAGCGCCAATGGCAATCATGCCTTGGATGATGTGAAACCCCTTGCCCAAGGGATCTTTGGTGGGATCAAGCAGCGTGCAGACCCGGTTTTTTTGGTAGTCGTGCAAGCCCACCCAACTGACCTCGGGCTGACAGATTTTTTCTTCAGACAAGACCAAAGCAGTGATGCCCAAGGCCCCGGCGACCACCACGGGCACAATCAAGCGCCAGCTCAATCCAGCAAAAAACAAAACATACAACCCCGAGGTCATGACCAGCATGGCTGTCCCCAAATCTGGCTGTTTGAGGATCATGGCCACAGGCAATAACAACAAGCCCCCGGCGATCAAAAAATCGTGGGGACTACGATGCCCCTCTCGGCGCTGGAACCACCAGGCGAGCATCAAGGGCGTTGCAATTTTCAATATCTCGGACGGCTGGATGACCATGCCGATATTGAGCCAACGGGTCGCTCCTTTTTTGGTGATGCCGACATGCGGAATGGCGGTCAGAATCAACAACACCACGCCCACCACATACAAGGGCACAGCCAACGCCATCAAGCGCTGCGGCGGGACTTGGGCCACGACAAACATCACCAAGGCAGCCAAGGCCATGTTGCGGGACTGATCGCCAAACCGGCTGCCGTTGTCATAGCCCGCCGAATACATGGTGACCAAGCCCAAGGTGCACATGAACACGATGATCATCATCAACGGCCAGTCAAAGCCCTGAAAAATGGGCTTGATGCGGTACCAGATGGGGGGGCGATCGAACGTTTGATTCATGGCGAGCTTCCGCTAGAGGCTGGCGCAGATGCCGCCAATGGCGTGGAGGGTGCAGAGACCGGCACCGTCGCCGCCGAGGGAGCCGACGCCGCCTTCACCGCCACCGGCATGGCTGCCGTGCTGGCAGACAGCAGGGGCACATCATCACCGAAGGCATCCAGGCCACGCGGCAAGGGCATGGCCGAGGCTTTACGCGGCACGCCCAATGGGCTGGCTGCCTTGCCGATGCGCACCGCAGCGATGTCTTCCTCGCTCGGGTATTGATCCATCAACAAGTAATCCAGAACACGGCGGGCAATCGGCGCAGCCGCTTCAGCACCAAAGCCCGAGTTCTCGACAATGATCGCCAAGGCCACCCGAGGCTCGTTGACCGGCGCAAAGGCTTCATACAGCGAATGATCTCGCTTGTACTCATCGAGGCGAGATGCCACGTACTTTTCGTTTTGGCGCAAGCCGACCGCTTGAGCTGTGCCCGTTTTACCGCCGCTTTGATAACCCGCACCCATGAACACACGCGTGGAGGTGCCCTCCTGGGTCACCCCGAACATGGCCTGCCGCACCAGCTCGACGTGCTCTGGCTTGTAAGGCAAGGGGGCCAAAGCCTGGTTGGACAGAACGCGACGCTCTTTGGTCAACACACTTTCGATCTCGCGCACCACACGCGGCTGATACCGTTGCCCGCCTGAGGCCAGCGTGGCATTGGCCGACGCCATTTGAAGCATGGTGAAACTGTTGTAGCCCTGCCCGATCCCCAGGGAAATGGTTTCACCGGCGTACCACTTGCGTTGTTCTGCACGCTTGTAAGCTTTGCGCTTCCAATCGGTCGACGGCAAGATACCCGTGACCTCTCCCTTGAGGTCGATGCCGGTCAGGCGACCAAAGCCCAGGGGCTCCATCTGATCATGAATGAGGTCCACCCCCAGCTCATTGGCCAGCGAGTAGAAGTAGACGTTACTGGATTTGACGATGGCGCGCCGCATGTCCATCGCCCCACCCAACTCGTTCTCAGGGCTGCGAAACCGGTGTCCCCCAAACATGAACACCCCGTTGTCCATGATGATGGTGCTGGCGCTGCGCTTGTTGGTGTTCAAAGCCGCCAAGGCCATGAACGGCTTGTAGGTTGACCCGGGCGGATAGGTGCCGCGCAAAGCCCGGTTGAGCAAGGGCTTGTCAGGCGATTCGTTGAGCTCTTTCCAGTTTTCGCTGTCGATGCCATCGACGAACAAGTTGGGGTCGAATGTGGGCTTGCTGACAAACGCCAACACTTCGCCGTTGCGCGGATCGATCACCACCATGGCGCCCCGGCGGTCGCCATACAAGCGCTCAATCAAGCCTTGCAACTTGATGTCAATCGACAGATGAATCGTGCTGCCAGGTGTGGCAGGTTTGGAGCGCAAACGTCGCACAGCGCGCCCGCCAGCACTGGTCTCGACCTCTTCAAAACCGGTGGTGCCGTGCAACTCGGCTTCGTAGCTTTGCTCGACACCCAACTTGCCGATGTACTCCGTGCCACGGTAATTGGCCAGCTCTTCTTCAGGCCAGTCGTCCATGGCCTCTGCTTCGCGCTGGTTGATCCGACCGATGTAGCCCAACACATGGCTGGCCAATTCCCCGTAGGGGTAATGCCGAAACAGCCGCGCCTGGATGTCGACACCCGGAAACCGGAAGCGCTGCGCCGTGAAGCGGGCCACCTCTTCATCCGTCAGACGCGTGCGAATGGGGATGGATTCGAAACTTTTCGACTCTTCTCTCAAGCGCTTGAAGCGGCGACGATCTCGCGTTTGGATGTCCACGATTTGGGACAAGTCTTCAATCGTTTGCTCCAGATTGTCGACTTTCGATGGGGTGATCTCCAGCGTGTAGGCCGCATAGTTATTGGCCAGGACCACACCATGGCGATCCACGATCAGCCCCCGGTTGGGGACGATGGGCACCACCGATATCCGGTTGTTTTCAGCCTGGGTGGCCAGATCATCGTGGCGCACCACCTGCAGCACAACCAAGCGAAACACCAGCAAGCCAAAGCAAAACAGCACGAAACCTGCAGCAGCCCACAACCGAGACCGAAAACGGCCCAGTTCCTGCTCCAGGTTTTTGAGTTCTGTCATGGGGCTACAGCCTGCTCACCACCGCCATCACAGCGGACGGTTCTTGTCGCGGTCGGGTGGACGCCGTTGCGGCGCCAGCAACACGAATGCCGCCACAGGCCACATCAGAGACTCCAGTACCGGCGCCATCAAGATGCTCCACCCAGGAAAACTGGCGCCAGCCAGCATCCGCACCAGTACCGATACCGCATGCCCAGCAAAAAACAAAGGCATGACCTGCAAAGCCTGGGACGCTGTGGTGAACCACAGCAGGCGACGGTGAATCGTGATGGCAAAAAAGCTGAGTAAGGTATAGGCCAACGCGTGTTGACCCAACAGCGCGCCTTGGTGAACGTCCATGATCAAGCCAAATAGAAACGCCCCGCCCACCCCCACACGACGTGGTTGATGCACGTTCCAAAACACCACGGCCACTGCCAGAACATCCGGCACACCGGCCCAACGCCCCCAGGGCAGCAAATTGAGCCCAAAGGCCAGCAGCAAGGACACCCAGATGAACACTGGGTTCGCAGGCATCAACAGCTCATTACCGCGGGGCATCATGGCTGACTTCCTTTCGCGGCAACACCGTGTGCTTTGTTCTTTTTACCGCCCAATTCAGGCGCAGAAGAAGCGCCAGACGCGGCCCCCTCGGGACGCTCAGGCAAGTCATACGACTGAGGTTGAAGCAGCAAGACGTGTCGAGGGCGATCCGGCTGGGCCGCCGGCTTGAGGCTGACCCGCGCAAAAGCCGAATCAGCCCGTCGATCGACAGCGACGACTTTGGCAACAGGCATACCCGCTGGGTAGACACCGTCCAGGCCGGATGTCTTGAGCACATCGCCCACCTGCACATCAGCGTTGCTGGCCATGAAGCGCAACTCCATGGCGTGGGCTTGAGGCGCGCCGTATGCCACCCCGCGATGCTGTGAGCGCGCATTGAGCACCGGTACGGCGGCATCTTTGTCTGTCACCAAGGTGACCTCCGCCGTCAAGGGATACACGCGGGTCACTTGCCCCAGTACGCCCTTGTCGTCCAAAACCGGCGAGCCCAAAACCACGCCCTGCGAGCTGCCGCGATCGATCACCACTTTGCGAGTGAAGGGATCTTGTGCGTCATACAGCACCTCAGCCGCCAAGGTTTTGGTTTCCACGCGGGGACGCAGGTCGAGCAAGGCACGCAACTGGGCGTTTTCCTGCTCCAGCTGGTCGGAGCGCATGATGCGCTCTGCCTGGGCCGTCACCAAACGTTGCGCAGCCGATTCAGAGGCCAGCGCTGCGTCCAGGCCCGAAAAGTAATGCGCGAGGCCGCTCCACCAACGTGACGGTGCCAGCGCTGCATCCTGAACCGGTTGAAACACCGTGGCCACCACAGCGCGCAAAGGCTGCGTCACCTTCCACCGCACATCGGCCACCATCAGCAACACCGCCAGAGCCGAATAAAACATCAGACGAGTGAACGCCGAAGGCCCCTGCTTGAAAAAGGGTGGCGGCGTTCGCTCCAGGGTGGACAACGGCATGGGAGAGTGGGTCCCTCAGCTATCTGCCTTATTCGGATGTGAAGATGCTGCCCAGGCGCTCCATGCGCTCCAGTGCCATGCCGCAACCACGCACCACACAGGTCAGCGGGTCTTCGGCAACGTGCACGGGCAGGCCCGTTTCTTCGGCCAGCAAACGATCCAGGTCACGCAACAGCGCGCCGCCGCCGGTCAGCATCATGCCGCGCTCAGCGATGTCAGCACCCAGCTCAGGCGGGGTTTGTTCCAGCGCGTTTTTCACGGCGGACACGATCTGGTTCAGCGGATCGGTCAGGGCTTCCAGGATCTCGTTGGACGAGATGGTGAAGCTGCGTGGCACACCTTCAGACAGGTTGCGACCCTTGACTTCCATTTCCTTG
>JBDKHX010000046.1:0-7623 GCA_039797415.1 Pseudomonadota bacterium
TGCAAAGCTACTCGATGGTGCAAAAGATGTCTCTGTTCCAGTATCTCAACACTTAATACACTCAGGCAGCCTCAATGGACCACTCCATCCTCGGTCAGCTCGCGCTGGCCTACTCCCCCGTTATTGACCGCAACCGCAACGTGACCGCCACGCGCCTGAGCGTGTTTCCGTTGTCGCAAAACGCCAATCTGCAGCCCAATGACCTGCTGGCGGCGATTTCAGAAACCTGGCCCTCAGATGGCGGCCAGTTGTGGATGAACATCGTCAGTGAGAACCTGCTGCGCGACATGCTGGTTGCACAACCCGGCACACACATCCTGATCGAGGTGCCCGCCTTCATGGCGTGCGACCCAACTTACATCGACCCGCTTTGCACCCTGCAAGCCAACGGCAGCACCATGCTGCTTAAAGGCCGCCCCCTGCACGAGTTGCCGCGCGAGGTGCTGAACGCATTCAAATACGCCATCATCGATTTTGATGATGACCGTCGCTACGACCCTGCAACCAGCAACCCCACAGCCCCAGACGCCGCTGACGGATTCATCCGCAGCATCGGACATGTCCAAGCCGGCATCACCAACGTGTCTGACATGGAAACCAGCTTCCGTCGTGGTGCGGCCGCTGTACTGGGGTGGCCCATCGACAACATCATCGACGAGTCAGCCCGCCCTGCCGACCAACCTGCTCTGCAAGTGATCGTGCACCTGATCGATCAGGTCCACAAACAGGCAGACATTGAGGATCTGGAAAACACCCTCAAGCGCGACCCAGCTCTGGCCTACAAGCTGATGCGTTACATCAACTCGCCAGCATTTGGCCTGTCGGTGGAGATCAACTCATTCCGCCACGCCATCATGATCCTGGGTTACCAACGCCTCAAGCGTTGGCTGGCCCTGTTGCTGGCCACCGCATCCAAAGACCCCAACATGCGTCCCGTCATGTTTGCGGCCGTTCGCCGTGGCTTGCTGATGGAAGAGCTGGGCAAACTCGGCGGTGACGACGAGCAACGCAGCGAGCTGTTCATCTGTGGCGTGTTCTCGCTGCTCGATCGCATGTTCCGCCAGCCCTTCAGCGAGCTGCTCAAGACCATCCCGGTGCCAGAGCGCGTCTACCAGGCATTGGTCGACCACACGGGCCCCTATGAGCCTTACTTCAACTTGGTGACAGCCGTTGAGGGCAACACCATGTATGACATCAAAGAAGCCGCTGACGGCATGATGTTGACCTTCAACGACATCAACGGTGCGATTTTGCGGGCACTGAAGGCGGCCAGCCAACTCGAATAAAACGAGCCGCCTTTTTTGCTCACAACCGTATCGCCTAAGATGGCGCATGAATGCAGCAGACCACGATCGCCCCGAAACTGACACTCCTTTCTCAGACCTGACACCCGACAAGGTGCTCGACACCTTGCAAGACTTTGGTGTGTTGGGCGACGGGCGACTGCTGCAGCTGAACTCTTACGAAAACCGCGTCTTCCAAGTCGGGCTGGAAGATGGCGGCATGGTGGTGGCCAAGTTCTACCGGCATGGCCGGTGGACCTCCGAGCAAATTCTGGAAGAACACCGCTTTGCACAAGAGTTGGTGCAAGCTGAAGTGCCGGTGGTGGCCCCCCATGCGCTTGAGGTTGCACACCAAGGTCAACTGCTGGGGCAACCCGCTACGCTGGGTTGGCAAGATCACATCCGCGTGGCGGTCAGCCCACGTAAAGGCGGACGCGGCCCCGAACTGGAAGACCCAGAAGTTCTGACCTGGATCGGCCGATTTCTGGGTCGCCTGCACAGCGTGGGCAGCCAGCGCTCATTCCAACATCGCCTCACACTGGGCGTCGACCAGACTGGCCGTCAGGCCCGCCAATGGCTGATCGAGCACGACGGTGTTCCTCAGGATCAATTGCACAACTGGGCCATCGCCAGCGAACAGGTGCTGGACCTGGCTCAAAACGCGTTTGATCGCATCGATGGCTTGACACTGCGACGCCTGCATGGCGACTGCCACATCGGCAACATCCTGTGGACACCAGACGGTCCGCATTTTGTGGATCTGGACGACGCCTGCATGGGACCGGCCGTCCAGGATTTCTGGATGCTACTGAGCGGCGATCCACAACAGCGTCAAAGCCAACTCAATGCCCTGTTAGATGGCTATGAATCGATCATCGAATTCGATTGGCGCGAGCTCAAATTGATTGAAGCCTTGCGCGCCCTGCGCATGATCCATCACAGCGCCTGGCTGGCCAAACGCTGGCATGACCCCGCTTTCCCTGCAGCCTTCCCGTGGTTTGCACAAGGCAGCTATTGGCAACAGCAAACCGACCTGCTGCGCCAGCAAATCGAAGTCTTGCAAGAACAAGCGCAAGCGCCTCAGTGGCCTTGACTACGGGATACGCGGCGGTGGTACCAAAGACCCAAGACGGTCAGCGTACCCACCCCACCATGAAGCAAGCCCAAGGCATCACGCCAGGCCTCAGGTATCCAGTAATACAGCGCGTAGCCAGACAAAGCCAGAATGCCCAGCAACACCAGCAAGGCCATGCCGTCCCACACACGTTGCTTGATGCGCCAGCCCAACAACACATGGGTGCCCGACAGGCGTCCGACCAGAAACACCAGGCCCAACATGGCGCCGCCATGCAGCTTCATCAACGGGGACTCCCAGGGACTGGGCAAGCCCTCCATACTGGCCTGAGCCATTTGGGGCCAAGCCAAAAAATGAACACTCAGCCAAAGGCATCCTGAAAGCAGCAAAGCCGCCATCAAGACATAAATCGTCCGGCGCAGCCAAGGCCGCAAAGCATGTCGTCGATGGGGATGAAAAGCCATGATCGCCATCATGCATGAATCCAGGCTTGGGCCTCAAAAAACTGCAAACACGGCGCCGACGTTTCCAGTCCAACTTGAGCCACCACTTTGGTCAAAGCGTCGGCCACTGCACAACGAGGCGCCGCCACAGTGACATGTCGGGCGCACCGGCTCCCATGCAAAGCTGACCGGGCACCCGGCCCAAAATAGCTGGTTGCCACCGCGCCATCCTCGATCTCAGCCCAGCGCTGCACGCCCCCTTGCACTTCATCGCGCAGGTCAATAGGGACACGGGAGCCCATCACGCGCACATCGCCACCGGCATTGACCCAAGCGGCGTTCAGCTCACGACTGAGCAACACCCCCATGGCGGCATCGACCGCATAGCCCTTGGCAATGCCCCCCAAGTCCACCTGTACCTGGGCATCCAGTTTGAGCCAATCGCCATCGGCATTCAGGTCCCACAGCCCCGATCCCAGGGCCACGTCAAACAGGCCACCGGTTTGGTGATGCAACAGCAAAGCCAGATCCAACACCTCCCTGGTGTGGCGATTGATGCGAACGGCTTGGCCCACCTCTGCCAGATGAAAGCGAGACACATCACTGTCAGGATCAAACCGGGACATGACACGATGCACCTGCCCAACGACAGCAAATGCATCTGCCACAGCCTGATTGGCACACGCCATGCTCAGTGCCCCCAGAGGCACACCGATTTCAACCAAAGTGCCCAGCCAGGGTTGGGCCCGCCTCAGCGTGGTCATCCGCAACTCTGCTTAACTGCCTAACTGGCCCGCGCTGCGAGCCCAATCCACCACCGACACAATGCGTTTGATGCCTTCAGCGACATGGCTGCATGACAAGGTGGCACCACTGATGTTGGCAATGTCTTGCCCCGTTTTGATAGGCGCCTGCGCCCCTTTGCCCACAAGCTGCTGACGCCAGGCTGGCAAACGGATCTCGCCGCCATGGCTTTCGCGGTAGGACAAAATCTCGACCTGCTTGACCACCCCATCGACGGACAAGCCAACCGCATAGGTGATCAACTCGAACTTGCCCACCACGTTGTCCACCACCACATAGCCCAGGACCTTGCCTGCTTGTGTGGCCACCAGCACCTTCCAGTTGGCGGACCGGGCCTGGACGCCATAGCGCTGCTGCACAGCCTGAAGTTGGGATGCATCAAGCCGCACATCACGCGCATCAAACCGGTCGGCTGTCGGAAACAAGACTAGCTGAGCCTGTTGCGGGCTCATGTAATCCACCGCAAATGCTGCCGTGGGCAGCACCGCCGCCAAAGCAGCCGGCAACACAGCCGAAGGTTTGACAATCTCAATGCGCATCAAAAGGCCCAACCCATACCCAGGTTCAAACGGTTGTCACTGCTGGCTTGCTTGAAGCGTTGCACGTCAGCCTTGAACACCACGCCCGAACCTACCGCCAAGTTGGCGCCCACGGTGATCACGCTTTCTGCTTTGGCCGCTTCGGGTGTCAAGCCCGCGCCGACGTCAGCATACGCCTCACGGGTGTTGAACCGTTCAAATCGGGCAAATGGCGACAGGGTCAGATCACCATTCGTCCACAGCTTGTAAGCCGCCTGGGTGTACCAGCCACTGAAGCGCGAAGGCATCAGGTAGTCATTGCCAACCAGCGTCGCATTGAAACCACCCGTGTGCGAGATATGGCCTTGCGCATACAAGGCCGACAAGTCCCAGGCTCCCGGGGTGTAACGCACATGCATGTCCCACAAGGTCACGCCCATTTTGGGCACACCCACCTGCCCTTGGCCACCTTGGCCGACGAACAAGGCTCCGCCCACTTGCAAGCCGGGCACACCACGCCAGTTCAGGGCCGAGAAATAGCCCAGGTTGTGTGACTTGGCTTGCGACATTTCCTGATGCACCGCCCCCAATGGCGACTCTGCTGTTTCGGCGTCGGTTGCATCCCACTTGCTCAAGTCGAAGCCTGTGCTGATGCCCGCTTGCAGGGTCAAACCATTGTCCAGATCACCCACGAACTGCACACCACCTTCACGCCATGTGCTGGGGATGATGGCGGTTTCAACCAAATTGCGCTCCACACCGTAATAGGCTGTGGGCTCGTGGTTCTCGTTGAGCAAACCCATGGGCATGACGAACAGCCCCGCACGCGCTGCCCAGTTGGCTGAGAGTTGGCGCTCGGCATAGGCTTGCTCAATGGCAACCTCGCCCGCATCATCAGCAGAGCTCACCGCATGTTCAACTTCAACCTCGCTAACCAGCTTGGTACGCTCATCAAACCGGTGCTGAAAGCCCAGTACAAAACGAGTCAAATCAGCACTATTGCGGCCGGTATCGCGTCGATAAAAACGAGCGCCCATTTCGCCATAACTGGTCAACACGGTTGATGATTCAGATGCAGCAGGGGCTGAATTCTGTGTCGACGTCTGGTTGGCCGTTTGATTGGCAGCTTGGTTGGCCAATTGGGCCTTCACCGTGGCCAATTCCTGGCTCAATTGATCCAGTCGAGCAGACAAGGACGCATCGCTGCTGGCGACTTTAGCGGGTTGGGGCTGAGACTGAGCCAGTGCTTGAACGGACAACAGGGCGCAGGCTGCGGTCACACAACTCAGGGCAAGGGTTTTGTTCATGATGAGATACGGAAAAGTAGACATTTGAAAAATGAAAGCGTTGGGTGACGCGCCGAGTCAAGGTGTCCAGCCATCGGTCAAGGTGCCCAAAAAGGCCACTAGGTCAGCAATTTCAGCCGGGGTCAATGCGGGTGCATCACCCAGTCGGCGGTCGTATGGCGCCTCTGTCGTGTTGACGCCAGAGCGATAAGCCAAAGGCAGGTCGTTGTACTTGTTGACATCACCGTTGCTGTCCAGATCCACCGCGCCACTGGCGTTGCGATACCAGCGGGCAGGATCGGTTTCTCGGGTGGCGTAGAAGCTCACCACTTCGGTCAAGTCATTGAACACACCGTTGTGAAAGTAGGCCCCGCGCAGTGCCACGTTGCGCAACGAAGGCACTTTGAACAAGCCGCACAGGCTCAAGCGTTTGGCATCGGCCAAGGCCAATATGGCCGGATTGGTGCTGTTGCACAGCCCCAAGTCAAAGTTGGACGGGGTCAAGTTCTCACTGATGGTCCAGTTGCGCGGCACACCCAATGAATCGTACGAAAAATCAGTGAACAGCGGGAAGCTGCCATCTGCGCCCTTGGCGCTGGGGTGACAAGCTGCGCAATTGCCCTTGGATGGCGCATTGAACAAGGCCAGGCCACGTAACTCCTGGTCATTCAATCGTGTCTGCCCACGCAAAAATGCATCGTATTTGCTGCTAAATGGCGCGAACTGCTCCTCTTCTTTCTGAAACGCCTGCAAAGCCAGTGCCATTCGTTCATACGTAGCAGCAGGGTCATTGAAGATGTTGGCACCAAAAACACGCTTGAATTCGTCTGCGTAAGTAGCATTGGCCAACTTGGCCACCACCGCTTCGGGATTCGCGTTGGCCATTTCCCGGGCGTTCACGAATGGACCCTTGGCCTGGTCGGCCAAAGACGTTGCGCGTCCGTCCCAAAAGAAGCCGCCTGTCGGCGTGTCTTCGGCATCAAATCGGAAGTCTTGGTTGTAGCGCAGGTAGCGCATGGATGGCGACGAGCGCGTGCCGTGCTGATCCGTCCCTGTAACCCCACCCAATTGAACCGACAGGTTGTTGGGAGCAGCATGTCCATGCGTATCTGCATGGCAACTGGCGCAAGACTGCGCCCCCGAGGCCGACAAACTGGTGTCCACGAAAATCTTTTGCCCCAGCACCGCCATTGGAGACAGCGCCCGAGATTGAGCCGAAGCGCCACCAGAAGAAGCATCCGAACTGCCCCCTCCACCACATCCAGCCAAGGATGAAAACAAAGCAACCAAAGCGGCGGCAGTCGAAAACCGGAGGAAAACCTTCATGGCACACAAACTAATGCAAATAACAACGATTCGCATTATCGTGCGTAAACAACAAATAAGCCAGGGGCTAACCTGGCTTGTGCGTCTTGTCTGAGTTAGATCAAAGTTGCTGGCGCCAACGCCGATTGGCGCCCAGCCACGCCAAACCGACCAGCAGCGTCAGGCCGTCCAAAGCCCCCCCACCGCCACCCGAAGGCTGCACAGGTGCTACCGCAACGATGACTGTCTGCAAACTGGTCGCTGACTGATTTTGATCATCAGTCAGGGTCAAGCTGATCACAAATTGCCCCGCCGCAGAAGGCGTCACGGAGAGGCTGCTAGACGAAGTTGAATCTGCAGGCAAGGAAGCAACGATGCCGCCGCCATCAACCAAAGTCCACTGGTAGGTCTGGATGCTGCTCCCCAAACGACTGGGCATCGAGCCCGCGCTACCAAAAACAACGGGCTGCCCAGCCATCGCCGATTGGGTTGACACGGTCACGATCGGAATCACGCCCATGGCCTGCGCCACAGCAGCTCCCGCATCCAGCATGCCTGCGCCGCAGGTGGTGGTCGTGCAGTAGCACTCTAGCTGTTCGACACCGGTCGGCGCAACGCATGCCGAAGTGGCAGAGGGCACCCCGGATGTTGGAAACGGACGTGCAGAATTTTTCAACACCGCTTTGACGCCCGCAGGCGTCAAGTCAGGGCGAACAGCCAGCATCAAAGCCACCGTACCGCTAACCATCGGGGTGGCAAAACTGGTTCCCAGTTCGTCTTTGTATGTCGAACCACCATCGACCGGAGTGGTCACACCGGTATTGGAAGTCGTGATGATGGGATACAGGCAATCACCCGATTCGTTGACACAATTTCCACCCGGCGCACTGATCGTCACTTCAGGACCAC
>JBDKHX010000047.1:0-7616 GCA_039797415.1 Pseudomonadota bacterium
TCAGGCCAACTCGCCGCCTTGGGCTACCAGGTGGTAGCGGTGTATGCCTGATCAACAGGTCAAGGCGCCACAACCCAGCTCGCCAACTTCGTTGCGGGATTTGTTTGTCGCCTTCACGCTGTTGGCCATGCAAGGCTTCGGGGGCGTACTGGCCGTGGCGCAACGCGAGTTGTGCGACCGTCGCCAGTGGCTCACGCAAGCCGAATTTTTACAACTGCTCAGCACCGCGCAAGTCCTGCCCGGCCCCAACGTCTGCAACCTGTCGCTGATGATCGGTGACAAGTTTTTTGGCTGGCGCGGCGCCTTGGTCGCGCTGAGCGGCATGATTGCCGCGCCACTGGTGCTGCTGTTGTCATTGGCATGGGCGCTGACACAAGCCCACCAAGTCGGGCACTGGCAAAGCACGATTCAGGGGGCCTTGAGCGGTGTTGCCACCGTGGCCGCAGGCCAGATCATCGGCACCGTGCTCAAACTCTCGGCGCCACTGAAGGAACACGCCCTCGGTGCCCCGCTTTGCGCGCTGCTCGCTGTGGCAGCCTTTTTGATGATGACCTGGTTGCATTGGCCACTGGTCTGGATCCTGTTGGGTTTAGGTGGATCAACCTGCCTCTATACCTACTGGACGCTCAAGCGGAGAGCGCCATCATGAGCCCCTTGAGTTGGTCGCCCGATATCTGGTGGACCCTGTTTGGCCATTTCACGGCCCTGTCGCTGATGTCCATTGGTGGCGCCATCACCTTGGTGCCCGACATGCATCGCCGCCTGGTGGTCAATGATCACTTGCTGTCAGACACCGACTTCACCTCGGCCATTGCCTTGGCTCAGGCTGCGCCCGGCCCCAACGTGCTGTTTGTGGCCCTCATGGGTTGGTACAGCGGTGGGTTGGGCGGCGCCATGGCCTGCATGTTGGGCGTGATGATTCCGTCCACTACCCTCGCCCTGGCCGCTTCGCGCTGGGTGTCGACGCGCCGCCACTGGTTGAGTGTGCAGGCCTTTCAAAATGGCATGACGCCTGTCACCGTCGGTTTGTTGTTGGCCACAGGCTGGCTGCTCATGCCATCGATTGATCACCCTCGATCCATGGCCGCCAGCATCGTTGTGGCCATCATCGTGTGGCGAACCAAGATACGATTGATCTGGCTTGTAGCCGCCGGCGCATTGCTCGGCGGCTTGGGCTGGATCTGACCCAGAAAGGCCTGTCAATGACCGACGCGTTGATCATTACCCACCGCCCCGAAATCGGCCGTTTTGAAACCTTCGTCGAAGGCTTGCAATGCGAAGCGGATTACCGCCTCGACGGGACCATCATGCGCATGACGCACACCGGTGTACCCGCAGCCCTGGAGGGCCGAGGCATTGCCGCCGCCTTGGTGAAAGAAGCACTGACGTGGGCCCAGGCACAAGGGCTGAAAGTCGATCCCATTTGCAGCTATGTGCGGGTGTATATCCGTCGGCATCCTGAGTGGTCGAGTCTTCAAGCGTGAAGTAACTCACAAAGTCCGAAATTGTTGACATTGCCAATCAAGTCTGTGCTGGGCTATCCAGCACAAGCTGCCGCCCAGCATGGTAAAAACCCTCAATAACTCATCAAAAGCATAGATGCGCAACACGGCCAAGCGGAAATGGGGGGGCATGGAGATCGAACTGCTCGACCTACCCGACCTGGGTCGTCTTGAGCTTGAATGGCGCGACCTGGAAGCGCGTAGCGACATCTCATTTTTTATCAGCTGGACCTGGATTGGCGCTTGGCTACACAGCCTCCCTGAAGACATCCGACCACGCCTGCTGCGAGCGAATCTAAACGGCCGCGTCATGGCCTTGGGTGTTTTCGTACCCACCGTCCTCCGCAAGGCCCGATGCATCCCCGTGAACGTCTGGTTGCTGAACGAGACTGGCCGCCCAGAGCTGGACAACATCACCATCGAGTACAACGGCTTGGTCATAGACGACACAGTCAAGCATGTCCTGGAGCCGCTGTTGCTGGAACACATGATGGCGCAAAGGGGCGAATGGGACGAACTGCAGTTCAATGCCTTGAGACGCCCACTGACTGCGGCATCGCGACTGTTGAAAAAGTCTGGCTGTGCCGCCAAGCAACGTGTCCACAAGCTCAGAAAACCGGCCTATCAAGTCTGCTTGAAAGACACCCGAGACGCTGGACAACACATCCGACTGATCAAACAAAAGCCTCGGTATCACATCAAACGCAGCCTGGCCGCTTATGAAACGACAGGCCCCGTCACCGTAGAGATCGCGCAATCTGTCGATCAAGCCTTGGCGTTCTTGTCACGACTCAAGCACTTCCACGGTCAGCACTGGGCCGACAAGTCAGAAAACGGTGCATTCGATCACCCTTTCTGCAACGCCTTCCACGATCGCCTGGTTCGTAGCGCCTTCAACAGGGGCGAGATACAACTCATGGCCATCAAAGCCGGCTCTGCTGAAATCGCCTACCTTTACAACTTCGTATGGCAAGGCCACGTCTATAACTATCAATCGGGCGTGAACTATCCGCAAATGGGTGGCAAATACAGTCCGGGCATGACGGCTCATTCACTGGCCATTGATTACAACGCCGCACAAGGGCACCACACCTACGACTTGATGGCTGGCGATCATCAGTACAAGCGAGCCTTGACACTCCAAACCGTACAACTCGATTGGTGGTTCGCACGTCACACCAACCTCGCCACTCATGCAGAAGATGGCTTGAGAAAGGCCGCTCGTGTGGCTCGCTACCTGTCAGCGCTCACCCAACACACGAAGTCGCTGAGAAGGGCGAAGACTTGAGCCCAACGCCTGCGCAAATATGGCGTGCTGCCTGAAAGCCTCTTGCTGATCCGGATCGATGCTCGATACCCGCACCAGCATACCGTCTGGTACGGACCGCTTACCAAACTTCAACTGTCTCAGCTTGAATTGAGTCTCATCGGACACCACTTCATCACCCAACAGTCGCCAGTAAGTAATCGGTTCAGGGCGTCCATCCATGCTGGCAAACAAACGGGCCACAGTCATGTCTTTGCCCAAGACCTGCAACACCCCGGCTTGAACTGCTTCAACCTTGAAGCCACCAGCCTTGTAGCAAACCTCTGGACGATGCATCTGCAATCCCACTGATTGCTGCCGACCATAAGCCACAGATAACATGATGCGATAGCCCTGTGGATTCACGTAGGTTCGCTCCAGCACCTGGTCATACATCTGAAACTGGCGGGCGCGCTCAAACGCCGGTCTGACTGGTGCTGCGGCGGTGACATCGGCCTGCCAAACACCAACCGTCGACGGAAACAACTGCTCCAAGGGCACATTGGCCCTTTTATCGGCCTGCGGATCAACGCTTGGTTTGAGCAAAAAGCTCAAGCCAGCCGTCAGGGTCATGCATAGCGCAACAAGCCAAAGCCGCATCACGGTCAAGCCCCTTCAGCCTTGGCACGGTCGCCGACATCAGGCAAAACCAAGCCAAGCAGCAGGTCCACCGCCGCCATCAACGACAACGCAACAGCGAACAAAACCATACCCGCGAAATGATGCACAAAGCCCTGGCCGGTTGCATCGCCCCAGTGATAGGTGATCACAACCAAAATACAGACACGCACCACATTGGCTGCAAATGAAACAGGCACAGCAAATGCAGCCAGCAAGCCATTTCTCCAGTACGACTGGTGCCCTGCCAAATGACTGTAAAGCAAGCCCATCGCCTCCAAAATGAACATGGAATGCAGGCCTGCGCACGCCTCAGCAACCAGTAACTGGTATTGCCCCACCGTGATCACGACACCCGTTCGAGCCACCGGATACCCCACTGCGCCGAGTAACCAGGTAGCGACAACCGAGACCGCTTCCTTGAGTGGCGCGGTCAAGGTCAGCACGACAGAAAACGGCAGAGGCACCATGAACAACGCAAACAGCCAGACAAACCAGGTGCGACGCCAAGCATGGACGCCAGCAACCAGAATCAAAACCATTTGGCTGATCCACCACAAGGCCAAAATCTCGATGCGTATGAACTCTTGGGTACGGCCAAACAAATAAGCCAGCAAACCGCCCCCCAACCCTAACCAGACCAATACGGAGGAAGCAGTCGACACAGACGGTGGATCAAATGGCCCCTGTCGGATCAACAACCAGACAGCCACGGCCAGCAGCAACATCTCGTGGCCCTGGCTATAGGCCGACCAACTTCCGAACAGAAAATCCCAATACGTGGGAACGGCCAGTGCCAACCAACCGAAGCAAAGTGCCAGCATGGCTCTCTGCCAGGAAGCTGGAAACGTACCCACCAGACGGTTCATGAGGCAGACGACGCTGGCGAGCTGACCTTGCGAATTTTGGCCTGCTGACGCAAGGACTCCATTCCCTTACGCAGGGCATCTTTGCGATTCTGCGAATGCAAAGCGTCTCTAATGACGTCGCGTACTTGGGCCAGGCTACGAGGAGACAACTCTGTCCGCAACACAGTCAGAACCAGCAAGCCATCAGACCGCCCTATCACCACCGACTGCCCCACTTTGCGAGATGCCAGTTGAGGCAACACATCCATGGGCAAAGTCTCGGCCCAATGCGTGCCTGTTCGCACACTGTGAGTCAGACCACTTTGAGTCACCAAAGTATTGAGTTCAGCAACCGAACTCAAGCCTTCGACTCGCGCCTTCAAAGCGTCGACCTGTTCAGACGGCACACTGAGCAACGACTCTTGAAGCTGGTATTGCTTGCGTTGAGAGAACAGCTCAGGATGCTCGTCAAAGTAGCTTGAAATGGCATGTTCGTCAGGAAAGACCGCTTTGGCCGCCAATTGATCTTGGTACGCTCTGGCCAAAACCTCTCGTTTGGCCAACTCAATCGCCTGAACAACCTTGGGCGACTGCTCCAGGCCTGCACTACGGGCCGCCTGAGCCGCCAACTCCTGCTCGATCAGGTTATCCAAGACGCGGTCATAAACCTTGTCACCCAGTTGCTGGGTTAAACCGGGTTGCGACTCAATCCGCGCCTGCACCTGATGAATCGAAATTTCTTTGTCGTTGACTTGCGCAGCAATTTGCGTTGAACCACCGGATGGCCCTTCACCCGAACGAGAGCAAGCAGCCAGCCCAGATAAAGCAATCAAACACAATCCAAACCGATACCCAAACTTGGTGACCATGAAGCTGACTTTCCAATGAGTTCGTTCGGATTATCAACAATCCGACAGTATTCAATTCAAAAAAACAAAAACGGACCCGAAGGTCCGTTTTTTATTCGCAGAAAATGAATTCAGCGAGCGGCGCGACGACGGCGAACCATGAAAGCGACACCAGCCAAGCCGATGGCGGTCATGGCGAAATCAGCTGCTTCAGGGGCAGGCGAAGCCACCGCAGAAGTCACAGCCTTGATCGTGCCTTCGTAGCTGCCCACACCGCCAAAACCAGTCACCTTGCCTTGAACGGTCAACTTGTAGTCGCCCTGGGCCAAGCCGGAGAAGGTGAAGGAATCAGGGGTCACGTCTTTGGCCATGATCACGCCAGAAGACGAAGACAACACCAAAGAACTCAAGGACACGTCGCGAGAGAACAAGAACACATAAGAGGTGTCCTTGGTTGCGCCAGACACATCACCAAAGTCACCCAGGCTGAATGTGTAGTAGTCGGTAAAGACTGACGTGTTGGAATAGAAGCTGTTACCAAACGTCTTGCCTGCGGAAGTGAGCAAGCCCAAGTCTTCTGTCTTGGCAAACGCGCCAGACGCAGCAAACACCGCTGCCATCAGACCTGCTGCAATAACCTTCATTGCTTTCATTTTTACTACCCACTTTCCGTGAACGAATGACTGAACTATGCCACTCGTCATTTCAAAATGTAACCCCTAGCTCAGGGGGAAGCACGCCCAGATCGCCGCCGCAGAAGCATGGGCTGCGCCTCTGTGAGCGAGTGAAAACTGACGGGCCAATTCCGATAGGTGAAAATGCTTATCACCCACACAAATTGATACAGATTTCTCTACGCCAGCCTTGACATCAGCCACCCGAAAGGCCGCTCCGGCGCTTTCACTGAGTTCAGCCGCTTCGGCAAAATTGAATGTTGAGGGCCCCATCACAATCGGGCATCCGCAGGCCGCCGCTTCAATCAAGTTTTGACCGCCCAAAGGCTCGAAACTGCCGCCCAACAAGGCAACCCGAGCGGCAGCGTAATAGGCAGGCATTTCCCCAATCGAGTCCCCCAACCAGACATCAGCCAGTTTGGCTGACGCATCCGGCTCATGCGAGCCCCAAGCACTTCGGCGGGAAAGAGATAGCCCCTGCTGCGTGATCAAGTTGGCGACCTCGTCAAACCGTTGCGGGTGACGAGGAACAATCCACAGACGAGGCCAGGCAGTAATGGAGGCCCCTTGTTGTGCCCTGTGCGCCTTCCACGCCGACAGCAGCACCACTTCCTCACCCTCGCGAGAACTGGCCATCATCACCAAGGGGCGGTCTTGGGATGCATCCCGCCACATCCGACCTCTGGCCAGCAACTCATCTGATGGTGTCATGTCAAACTTGACGTTGCCACTCACCTGAACGCGCTGGGCGCCCATTTGCACGAATCGATCGGCATCGGCTTGGGTTTGCGCCAAGACCAAGTCCAATGACTGCGCAGCAGGCTTCATCAAAGCAGACAAACGCAGGCCCTGCTTCAAGCTTTTGGCACTCAAGCGCCCATTGGCCAACACCATGGGCACGCCCAATCGGCGGGCAACAGCCTGCACATTGGGCCACACCTCGGTCTCCATCAACACACCGCCAACTGGGCGATGCGCCAGCAAAAAGCGCGCAACGGCACCGGGCGTGTCGTAAGGCAACCAGGTTTGCACGTCGCCATCACGCAACAGGGCCTGGCCTGCCTCGCGCCCCGTTGCCGTGCTGTGCGTCAACAGCAACCGCATGTTGGGCTGCTGCGCTCGCAAAGCGGTGACCAGTGGTGCAACAGCCCGGGTTTCACCCAAAGACACGGCGTGCAACCACACCAAGGGCCCTGCCTTTTGGCTAAGGGTCAACCGCTGACGATAAGCAGCGCCATAAAAGCCCAGGCGCTCCCACCAGGCCGTGCGATAAGTAGGCTCGGTTTGACCGCGCGACCACACCCGCCACAAATAAAGGGGCGTGCCCACGCGCAGCAGCAGGCTGTAAGCCTGCCCCGCCAACCACTGCTTGACCATCAATGCGGCAACAATCAGTGAGCCGAAGCGCCCACATGCGCGTCCGGTTTCACAGCCAGGATTTGCGACATGAAGTGCTTTTGAATGCGCTCCAAAGCCTCAGGGGTGTGGCCTTCAAAACGCAACACCAACACCGGTGTGGTGTTCGAAGCGCGCACCAAGCCAAAACCGTCCGGGTAATCAGCACGCAAACCGTCAATGGTGGTCAATTCAGCCCCATCAAAAGTAGCCGTTTCACGCAGCTTCTCGATCACAGCGTGGTGCTCACCTTCAGCGCAAGGCACGTTCAACTCAGGTGTGCTGAAGCTGGTTGGCAAGGCATCCAGCACGGCACTGGGGTCGGCCACCTTGCTCAAGATCTCGAGCAAACGGCCTGCGGTGTAAGTGGCATCATCAAAACCGTACCAACGCTCAGAGAAGAAAATGTGGCCGCTCATCTCGCC
>JBDKHX010000048.1:0-7565 GCA_039797415.1 Pseudomonadota bacterium
TTGGCCAAGGGCCTGGGATCAGGTGTGCCCATTGGCGCGGTGGTGTGCGGCCCCAAAGCTGCCAACGTCCTGCAAGCTGGCAACCACGGCACCACATTTGGTGGCAACCCATTGGCCATGCGTGCAGGTGTCGAAACCATCAAGATCATGGAAGAAGATCAATTGCTGGCCAACGCCGAGCGTGTGGGCCAACATCTGATGGCGGCCTTGCGCAAAGAATTGGGTGAACTCAAGGGCGTGGCCGACATTCGCGGTCAAGGCCTGATGATCGGCATCGAACTGGATCGTCCTTGTGGCGTGATCCTGTCGCGCGCACTGGAAGCGGGCTTGCTGCTCAGCGTGACAGCAGACAAGGTCATCCGCCTGCTGCCGCCATTGATCTTCACCACAGAAGAAGCCGACCAAACCGTGGCCATCCTGGTGCCGCTGGTTCGTCAATTCCTGTCAGAAAGTGCTGCTTGAGACATGAAACCCGGTATGAGCCTGATCAAACACTATCTGCAGTTCAAAGACCTGCGTGCGCCTGAGTACGAGTATTTGTTTGAACGCGCAGCGATCATCAAAAAACGCTTCAAGAACTACGAGAAGTACACGCCCTTGGTGGACCGTACTTTGGCCATGATCTTTGAAAAGGCCAGCACCCGCACGCGTGTCAGCTTTGAAGCGGGCATGTACCAGATGGGCGGCTCGGTGGTGCACTTGACCACCGATGGCAGCCAACTGGGCCGCAGCGAGCCGATTGAGGACAGCGCCAAGGTCATTTCACGCATGGTCGACATCGTGATGATCCGCACCTACGAGCAATCGAAGTTGGTGAAGTTTGCGGCCAACTCGCGCGTACCGGTGATCAATGGTCTGACCAACGAATACCACCCCTGCCAGATCCTGGCCGACATCTTTACCTACATCGAGCACCGTGGCTCCATCAAGGGCAAGGTGGTGGCTTGGGTGGGTGATGGCAACAACATGGCCAACACCTGGTTGCAAGCCGCTGAAATCTTAGGCTTTACCGTTCATGTCAGCACGCCCAGCGGTTACGAGATTGACCCTGAAGTGGCCGGCATCAGCAACACAGACTGCTACAAGGTGTTCAAAGACCCGATGGATGCGTGCCGTGGTGCGCACCTGGTCACCACCGATGTGTGGACCAGCATGGGATTTGAAGCAGAAAACGAAGAACGCAAGAAGGCGTTTGCTGACTGGTGTGTCGATGCCGACATGATGTCGGTGGCTGCACCTGATGCTTTGTTCATGCACTGCCTGCCGGCTCACCGCGGTGAAGAAGTCGAGGCCGAGGTCATCGACGGGCCGCAATCGGTGGTGTGGGATGAAGCGGAAAACCGCCTGCATGTGCAAAAGGTGCTCATGGAGTATCTGCTGCTGGGTCGCATCGGCTGATCTCAAGCCTGGAAGAACTCCACCGACTGCACCAGGCTGTCGGCTTGTTGCTTCAAGGAAGCCGCTGCGGCTGCAGACTCTTCCACCAGTGCTGCGTTTTGCTGCATGGTCTGGTCAATGGCTGCAATCGATTGGCTGACTTGGGCGATGCCTGACGATTGCTCTTCCACCGCCTGGGTGATGCTGGCGATCATGTCGCGCACCTGTTGAACAGCGTTAACCGCAGACGAAATGGTCGAGCCTGCATCGTTGACCAGGTTGGAGCCGCGCTCGACACACTCCACACTGGCACTGATCAAAGTCTTGATCTCTTTGGCTGCATTGGCACTGCGCTGGGCCAGGGCCCGCACTTCAGATGCCACCACGGCAAAACCGCGCCCTTGCTCACCCGCACGGGCGGCTTCAACGGCCGCGTTCAAAGCGAGGATGTTGGTCTGGAAGGCAATGCCATCAATGACCGAAATGATGTCCGAGATCTTGCGTGAGCTCTCGTTGATGTCGGTCATGGTCGACACCACGTGGCCCACAACGGCGCCACCTTGTTCTGCCACCGCGCAAGCCTCTGCCGCCAACTGATTGGCTTCGTGAGCGCTGGTGGCACTGTTGCGCACACTGGTGGTCAGGTGCTCAATGGCCGATGCAGTTTGCTGAAGGTTAGAGGCTTGTTGTTCGGTACGGTTGGACAAATCCATGTTGCCCGATGCGATTTCGCTGGAGGCATGCGCAACAAATTGGGAGGCCTGGCGAACCTGAGTCACGACTTGAGCCAAGCTGTTGTTCATGCGGCTCATGGCTGCCATGACCTGGCTGGTTTCGTCATGGCCACTGACATCAATGCGGGCACGCAAATTACCGTCAGCGACACCCGTTGCAACTTCGACCACGCGATGCAACGGCTCGGTGATGCTGCGCAGGATCACAACAGCCCCAATGGTGCCGATGCAAAGTGCCACCACCATCAAGCCGGACAACATCCACAGTGATTGTTTGTAGCCAGCATGCGTGATCACTTCGGTTTCATCATGGCGCTGGGAAGAAGCCTTCAACACCTCCGCAACGATGGTGTCGATTTGAGCGGTAGGGGCCCGGTCAATGCCCTTGACCATCTTGTCTAACGCATGCGCACTGGCATCGGCATTGGCGACGTCGTAGTGCGACATGGCCTCTGTGTATTTACCCAGCAACTTGTCATGCGAAGCCAACGCTTCATCCACCCCATTCAACGGCAGGTTCAACTCTTGCGACAATGCTTTGAGTTGCTTGAGCTTGGCCTGAGTCTCTTCACCCTCTTTGACAAAGCCTTTTTTGTACTTGGCATGGGCTTCAGGATCACCACCGCGAAGCAAGAAGTTCTTCCACTCCTGCACCTGGATCTTGAAGGTCACCTGGGCGCTACGGGCCAAGTCAATCGCTTGTTGAAATTGCCGGGATTGCTCATTGCTGGCGTTGAGCCGCTCAGCATCGGCAGAGAGCGATCGCCAGGTGAACCCGCCAAGCACGACGAACAAGATTAAGAGAGAGGCCGCCATCATGGCGATGCGCGTCCCAATTTTCCAATGAGCCAGATTCATGACAGTGCTCCTCAACGAGCGGGCAAAAAGTGCCGGACAGAAACGACTCGAGTCCGGATCGAGGATAAGAAAGGCTATCGGCTTGCCGCGAGAAAACTTCAGCCAGGCAGATCACCCTTTTGAATGCGCAAACCGATAGGCCAGACGTAAACCACCCCAATGACGCCCCTGCACCGTAATGGGTGCCGCGGCCTCTTTGAGCAAAACATAATTGCCACCGCCCATGTCGCGACGATAGGTCTGCAACAAAAATGGGCGGGTATTGCGAGCCGATGCCAGGCCGGTGCGATCGTTGAACACACGGCGCCAGCGAGAGTTGGCGGTGTTCCAGCTCACATCACCTGGGCGCTGCTTGTTGCAATAGACCTTGTTGTGGGTCGAGATATAGCCATTGCGATCTGCCGCAATGCAAAAAACGACATCCGGCAGCAAGGCCAATGCAGGCTCTTGAATTGCGGGAAACAACTCGTCCGTCAGCGCATTGAATCGGGTTTGATGCTGCTGAGGCTGAGTGCCATCAATCGCTCGATAGTGTTCGTCAAACAAATCAGCCATCGAGATCCTGCCACGCGCCAAGGCTGATTCCAAGGCGTTCGAGATCTGCGCCGCGACCTGACTGGCCAGCTCGACGTAAGGCGTGTCTGCCGTTTTGACACCGCAGGTGGCGATGACCTCCATCAAGCGCTCAGACACCCCCAACACAGACTCACTGCGTTTGAGAGCCACGCCCAAGGCCTGACGGGTGGAGCCCATCTCCTCATCCATGTTGTCGATCAAGGCCTGAATCAACTCGGAGGAGCTGCGGCTTTCGTCGGCGGCTTGATTGATTCGCTGAACACCCTGTTCGACGCCAGCCAGGGAGTTGAAAAATGTCATCGTTTGATTGGCATGCGCACCATTGGACTTTTCAGTCAATTGGTCGGCCAGGTTCTGGATGCGTTGGTCTAACTGAGAGACCGTGCTCATGATCGCTTTGGAACTGGATTCAACCTGGGTTGCCAAGTCCTTGACCGCATCGGCCACGACTGAAAAGCCTGCCCCTGCCACCCCTGCCCGCTTGGCTTCGACCGAAGCGTTGAAAGCGACCAGACGGGTCTGCAAAGCAATGCGTGTGATCTCCGTGGCGGCACCGGCAACGCTCTGCAAGGTGTCAACCACGCCGGACACCTCTCGGCCAACGTGGGCCACGCTGTCGCGCGCTTGCGCAACAGAATTCAGGCCGTCGCCTGTGAGCTGATGAATCAATGCCTGGGCTTGCACGATCTCATGCAGCTGCGCAGTCAGTTGGTGCAAGGAATCGGCTTGATGCTGGGCGGCGGTGCTGGTGTCTTCCAGCGTGCCACGCAATTGCGCAACCTCCAACCCTAGGCTGTTGGTGTCTTTGGCCAACCCTGTTGCCAGGGCTTTGCTGTCGCGCACCTGATCATCACCTCCGGGAGCAATACCCGCAGGTTCGGCTTTCACCGCAGGCGCACGCTTGAACATTGCAAACATGCTGATCTCACTGGTCAAACAGTGATGCCGCTGCTTACCATTCGCGCAACTTGACTCTCAAGCGGGCGATGGACTGGCTGTGCAACTGGCAAACACGGGATTCGGTCACGCCCAGCACTGCGGCGATTTCCTTGAGGTTCATGTCCTGCTCGTAGTACATGCTCATGACGTACTGTTCACGCTCAGGCAAATTCTTGATGGCTTCGACCAAGGCTACGCGCATGCGATGGTCTTGCAAATGGCTCAACGGGTCGTTGCCCTCGTCGGTCACGTGGCGGTCGAGGTAGTCGTTGTCGCCATCTTCACCGCTCATGTCTTCGAGGTAGATGAGCTGCGTGCCACGCACCTTGCCGAGCATCTCTTGATACTCCAGCAAGCTCATCTCCATTTCCTTGGCGATTTCGCTTTCGTGCGGCGCACGGCCCAGGCGTTGCTCCAGACGGTGCACTGCGGATTCGATGTCGCGCTGCTGCTTGCGTGTGCCTCGGCTCAGCCAGTCCGCACCGCGCAACTCGTCGAGCATGGCGCCGCGGATGCGCTGAGTGGCAAAGGTTTCAAACTGCACGCCTTGGCCTGCATCGAAACGCGTGAGCGCATCAGACAGCCCAATCATGCCGACCTGGATGAGGTCGTCAATTTCAACGTTGGCAGGCAATTTGGCAATCATCTGATGCGCCAGACGTCGCACCAGTGGACTGTACTGCTTCAGCATGGAATCGATGTCGAGACGGCCTTTGGCGGTGTACATGTTCTGCTCCATGGCATCAATTCAATACTGGGGTGGCACGTGAGGGCAGCGCTGCCCCCGGTGACACCAGGTGGTCGAAAGCGGTATCGCCCAGGGTCTGCACCCAAGCGCACTGCAGCAGTCCTGCCGCCAGCTCCATGAAGGCTGGAGTGGGGTCAACGGTAGCGGATTCGTGAGGGTCCAAGCGCAAGCAACGACGCTGCGCGGCACCCAAAAAGTTGTCAGCGCATTGCGCCAATCGGCGGCCGACTTCGTCCGCTTGCTGCGAACGGGCCGAGGCACACACGATCAGGTCGTAGGCCATCCAATGGCCGCGCTGGGTGATGGTCTTGATCGCCGCGTAGGCATCGGTCAAACCTTCGGCCATGTCATTGCAAAAAAGCAAGGGCCGCAGGTTGCTGGCGCGAGCACGATGGCTGAAGATGCGTACCAGTTCGTTGGCCGGCGCATGGATCAGGACCACATCGCTTTGCGGCGAGGCATCGGCCAAGGCATCCAGCAAAGTCGCACAGGAACCCCGGGCATCGACATGGCGCAGGGGCAAGCCACGCGCTGGCATGTAGCTGACCTGATTGGACAGCACCTCAATGCCTTCGGACAGGTCAAAGTCAGACAACTCGCTGGGAGGGCGTGCCTGGTCACTGGCGTCAACCACCAGGGTGTTCAGACCAAAGCTGCCGTATGCGGCGCACAGGCGCTCCAGCACCAAGCCGCCGCAGGCTGCACTGGCATTGGCGACGACGGGGATGAAACGAATCACCCGCGCGGCAAACATTTGTCTCAGGCCTGCGGCCTGGTCGGTCGGGCGGCCTACGAGAGGGCCTGTTCCGTTTGTTGAGCGTTCAGAACGAATCATGTTTTTGTGATGGTTATCAGATCGATCAAGCTGAATCAGATGTCATCAAACAGTTCGTGCCGCCTGTTGTGTTTCGGCTGCGTTCACAGGCGCCATCGAGAACACCAGGCTGACCTCATTAGGGTCCAGTCGATAGGCTGGATTGAGGCTGGCGCGGAGAGCGCGGTGGATCAAAGCTTGCGCAGACAGACGGTGCCAATCTTCTGGCACTCTTTGACCATTTGCCACACCCAAGATCTTGGTTTTGTGACGAATTAACGCATCCAGGGCTGGACCGAGCTTCACGGCCTCATCCAGCTTGGACAGGATGATCCCGGCGCACTGGTTGCTTTGGTAGGACATCATCACGTCCTCAATCGCATCGCCTTGTGCTGCGGTGTTGACCACCAGCAATTTTTGGATGCTGGGATGAGCCAGCATGTCCAGCAGTTCTTTGCAGCGGGCATCGCGCTGAGGCATACCGGCTGTGTCGATCAGGATCAACTTCTTGCCGGCCAGCAGTTCCAGCAGGTCTTCCAGGGCGGCGCGGTCATGCGCCATGTGCACAGGCACACCCAGGATGCGGCCATAGGCACGCAGTTGTTCGTGGGCGCCCATCCGGTAGGCATCCAGGGTGATCAGACCCAGGTTGTGCGCACCGTGCTTGGCGGCAAACACGGCAGCCAGCTTGGCTGTGGTGGTGGTCTTGCCGACGCCGGTGGACCCGATCAAGGCAAACACACCGGTCTGGTCTTCAATACCGGCTTCTTGGTCAGCGGTATTGAGGTTGCGTTGCAGCACTTGGGTGGCCCACTGCACTTCGTCATGCGCGCCGGACGACACCTCGGCAGGCATCGCATCCAGCATCTTGCGGATCAGCACCGGCGAGAAGCCACCGTCGAGCAGCTTTTGAGCCAAAGCAGCTTGTGAAGGTGTGCGGCCCAGCTTTTCAATGAAAGCCATGGTCTCGAACTGTTCCTTCATCATGGCGCGCATGGCACGCAGCTCACCCAGCATCGAAGCGTTGGCTTCTTGGGCGGACTTGAGCGCTTCCATCGTCGCAGCGTCTGGCTTGCTGTCGCGTGGTGGGTTTTGACGCGCGGTCATGCCGCTGAGGGTCAACTCGGTGTTTTCAGTGCGCAGAGGCACGACTTGAGCAGGACGGGCCGCGACAGGCTTGGGTTGAGCCGGCTGTTGAGGCTGGGCGCGTTGTTGCAGAACTTGCTGCACGTCGGGCCAAGCCTCTGGTGGCTCATCACGCACCGGGGCTTGCTGCATCAAAGGCTCGCCACCCAGATCCACCGAGGTGGACACAGCAGGACGCTGTGGCTTGGGTTGGGCAAAGCGTTGGTTCAGTTGCTCTTCGGGCGAGACAGCCAGCGCAGGCTCTGTACGCGCTTGCATGGCAGCCTGACGACGCTTGAGCATGCGTTCACGCACATAGTCCTGGAAGGACAAGGTGCTCATGGCCAGTTGCTTGACGTCGTCTTGCACGGTGCTGGCCAGGTTGGACATGGTG
>JBDKHX010000049.1:0-12716 GCA_039797415.1 Pseudomonadota bacterium
TTTGACAAGGTCGGCCCACGCGGTGGTGAGGTCACCATCGTGCACATGGAGCCCGATGCGCCTTACCTGGCCATTCAGATGGGCCTGGTTCGCATCCCCACTCATGCCTTGCAATGGCGCAGTGATGACCTGGCCAGGCAAGCCCGCCGAGACGGCCGTGACTGGTGGACTCTGACGCGCGAAGATGACTTTGCCGATTTTTGCGCCGAACACATGCCACGCTTGAGGGACAAGGGTTGGGACATCCAGATCGAGCCTGGTTTTGCCCACCACCCACAAGACGCCGATGGCTGGCACGTCAGCGTGCGCAAGCTGGAACTGCCCCAGCGCGAAGGCTCGTGGCTGGTCACCATGGGGGTCGAGTTAGATGGCGAACGGCTGGACCTGGCCCCGCTACTGGCTGACCTGATCAAACGCGATGCCCGTTGGCTGGATGCCCGAGCCGTGGCCGCCATGGACGACTTGTCCACCGTGCTGCTGCGTGCCCCTGGCGGCAAGCGCATCAAAACCGAAGTGGGCCCAATCAAAGCCATCGTCAGCACAATGCTGGAGTTGCTGATCGAACCCCGTCATCGCAACGGTGAGATCGTCGTGTCGGATTGGGACGTGGCCCGACTGGATCGCATGCAAGACCAGCTCAACGCCTCCCTGCATCACCGGGCGTCTGCCATGAACCAGTGGCACTGGCAAACCGATGCCAGTATGCAGGTTTGGGTGGACACCTTGAAGCGGGCATCTTGCGCGCAAGACCATGCCGAGCCCGAAGGCTTCACCCTGGCTTTGCGGCCGTATCAAAGGCAAGGTCTGGCCTGGTTGCAATACCTGCACGCCCACCAACTGGGCGGCATCCTGGCGGACGACATGGGCTTGGGTAAAACAGCCCAAGCCTTGGCCCACATCCTGACTGAAAAACAAGCCGGCCGATTGGCGGCACCCGCGATGGTGGTGGTGCCCACGTCATTGGTCTTCAACTGGCAAGCCGAGGCCCAACGGATGGCACCTGGCTTGCGCGTGTTGGCGCTACAAGGCCCAGATCGCCACCACTGGTTTGACAGGCTGGCAGAGTTTGATCTGGTGCTGAGCACCTACCCCTTGGTCTGGCGCGATGTGGCGGCAATGAAGCAGCAGCACTTTCATTTGCTGGTGCTGGACGAAGCCCAAACGGTCAAGAACCCCCGTAGCCGCAGTGCCCTGGCCCTGCGCGAACTGCAGGCCCAACATCGCTTGTGCTTGACCGGCACCCCCATGGAAAACCACCTGGGTGAGTTGTGGGCCCAGTTTGACTTTTTGATGCCAGGCTTTTTGGGTGACTGGGGCAGCTTTCAGCGGCGCTGGCGCGACCCGATCGAAAAGAACGGCGAGACCTTGCGTGCCCAATTGCTGGCCCAACGCATACGCCCCTTTGTGCTGCGACGACGCAAAGAAGACGTCGCGCAAGAATTGCCGCCCAAGACCGAGATCGTGGAACACCTGCGCCTGCAAGGTCTGCAGCGCGACCTGTATGAAAGCGTGCGGGTGGCTGCGGATGAATTTGTACGGCGCGCCCTGACCAAACAAGGTTTTGCCGGGTCTCAAATCTCCATCCTCGATGCCTTGCTCAAGCTCAGGCAGGTTTGCTGCGACCCCTATCTGGTCAAAGGCCGCCTGATGCCCGCCCACATGGAACGTGTGAAGCTGGACTGGTTGATGACCACCCTGCCCGAGCTGGTCGCCGAAGGCCGCCGGGTGCTGGTGTTTTCACAGTTTGCGCAGATGCTGCAATTGATTGAAGAGGCACTGAGGCAAATCGGCCAACCTTGTTTGATGCTGACGGGCGACACGGCCCCTCACCATCGTGGCGAGGTGGTTGAGCGCTTTCAGTCGGAACAGTGCCCCATCCTGTTGATCAGCCTGAAAGCGGGGGGCGTAGGCTTGAACCTGACTGCTGCCGACACGGTGATCCACGTCGACCCCTGGTGGAACCCAGCCGTCGAGCGCCAAGCCACCGACCGGGCCCACCGCATAGGCCAAGACAAACCCGTGTTTGTTTACAAACTGGTGATTGAGGGCAGCATTGAAGACCGCATTCAAACGCTGCAACAACGCAAATCAGCCCTGGCAGATGCCGTACTGGGGCACGACACCGAACAGGCCAGCAAGTTCAGCCTGGATGAGTTGAATGCGCTGCTGGCACCGTTGGAAGATCCGCAAGCAAGCCATGTTTTTGGCGCGCTTTGAGGCATTGCGCGTCGCCCAATTGCACCTCATGGCAGGGTGAGGGCCGCAGGTCGTAAATCTGACAGCCGACCTCTCGGCCAACTTCGCCCTTCAAGGCCGTACAACGGGGCTGGCGCGCATTCGTGCCCTGCATGCACCGAATATGCGGCGTCACCACTTCAGTCAGCTCAATGGGCACCGTGCCACCAGGGGCATCGTTGGCCTCAGCCCAATAAAACGAGACCCGAAAGCTGGCGCAACAAGCACCACAGGTCTGACATGGATGCAAATCACTCATTCCCAGCTGATCCGGTTCCACTGCAAGGCGCGGCTGCGCCAGTGCTCTTCAATACTTTGAACAAAATCAGGGCGAACCAGCTTGGCGCGCTGAATCAACCAATCATCGTCTTCATACCGCATCACCACACCCTCCAGATTACCCTGGCGGTAGTGACTGGTTTTGTCTTTGACCCAATCGGTCAAGATCGGCAAAGTGGTTTGCCCTTTGGACACGCGTGGCACCACCTTCACGCCCAATGAGGCGGCCAACTCGTCGCGCCGGCGGGTGCTCCAAAAGCGTTGCTCACGGCGGTCGTACACGTCAAAGGCCATGAACCAATCGGGCAAGGTGTCGTAGTCCAGCGAGTGCTGCGCTGCGCACCACTCGCCAAACAGCATCAGGTGGCTACCCAAGACGTCAAACAACTGGTCTTCACGGCTGGCCAACCATTCGTCCAGGCGAGAGAACTGCCCCCCGTAAGGCCGATTCAAATACTGCCCCCGGTTTTGCACATGCAGCACCGCCTCGTGCGAAAACGAGATGCCCATATTGGCCCCGTCCAGCTTTTCTTCCACCACCAGTTCGTGCGCCAAAAAGGCCTTGGCCTCATCGGGCGACAAGACCTTGTCATCACGCGGTTGCCCCGCTGCCAACCAGGCAATGTGAGGCGTGTGCGGGAAACGGAAAAATTCAGTCATATACCGTCTATTTGAATAGGTTCAAACACCGAACTTGTGCCGATGAAAGGCACGCAGGGTGTCTTCACACAAAAATCGAACCGATACCCCATGATCCGCCAAAGCGGGCGACCAATCCAGCCATTTGGAATCAGTCGCCTGCCAGATTGGGGGGTGTTCAGGATGGGCCCTTGCCACGGCCACAAATTTGCGGTCAGATGCATCAAAGGCCTGCAATCGCGTGTCGTCTGGAAAGGCCGCATAAGCACGCAAGCTATCAGGGTCGATGGTGACCAGGTCGATGCGTGCAGGGTTGTCCATGTTGTGCAGCACCCAGCGTAAAAACGCATCGCCCACGCCTTGTCCATCGCTGGCATGCGTCTTATGCTGGTACTCGCTCAGGATTTCATGCCGGTCATCCAAAGCCAGTCGGCCTGTTTGCATCAAGGCCTGTAACCACCGGGCGCAAGTCTTCACGGTTTGCGCGTCCACACCTTCGTGTTGCCCATTGGCAACCAGGATCACATTGGTATCGACCACCCAGGTGCCCGTGGCATCAGGCAAGGGCTCATCGGGCAACACAGACGCATCAACCCCATTGCGCTGCGTCAAGTCAGCGTGATGGGCATGTGGATGATGATGAGTCGTTTTGGACACCATGACAGGAGTCTACCCATGCGCAAACGCATTTTGCTGATCCACGGCCATCCAGATCCGGCGCCAGAGCGCTTGGGCTCGGCCTTGATGGATGCTTACGAGCACGGCGCATTGGACAGCGGGCATGAGGTCAGGCGTGTCATGGTGGCCGATTTGAGCTTTCCGCTGTTGCGCAGTCAGCATGAATGGGAGCACGAGCCCTTGCCAGACAGCCTGACGCAGGCGCAAGAAGACATCCGTTGGGCTCAGCACCTGGTGCTGTTCTTTCCACTGTGGTTGGGCGACATGCCCGCCGTGCTGAAGGGCTTTTTGGAACAAGTGGCCCGGCCGGGGTTCGCGTTTCATGCCGAGGGTCGCAACCCACTGGGGCGCAAAGGCTTGACGGGTCGAACAGCCCGGGTGGTGGTCACCATGGGCATGCCAGCCCTGGTCTACCGTTGGTACTTCCGGGCACACAGCGTGCGGTCTCTGGAGCGCAATATTTTGGGCTTTGTGGGGATCTCACCCGTCCACGAAACCCTGATCGGCATGGTCGGCAACCTCACGCCCCAAGCGGCCAACAAACACCTGACAAAGCTTTACAAGATGGGACAAGCCGGAGACTAGGCCGGTTGGCAGTATTCTTGAGGTCATGTACGCGTCCTACTTTGGCCTGAAGCGAGAGCCCTTCTCCATCGCCCCAGACCCCCGCTATCTGTTCATGAGTGAACGCCACCGCGAAGCGCTGGCCCATTTGCTCTACGGTGTCGGGGGTGGCGGCGGCTTTGTGCTGCTCACCGGTGAGATTGGCGCGGGCAAAACAACCGTCTGTCGCTGCTTTCTGGAACAGATCCCCCGCCGCTGCAATGTGGCCTACATCTTCAACCCCAAGTTGACGGTGCTGGAGTTACTGCAGTCGGTCTGTCAGGAGTTCCGCATCCCGCTGGAGGGACTGGACCCCAGCACCGCCACCGTCAAGGCCTATCTGGACAGGCTCAACGAGTTCTTGCTGCGCACCCATTCCGTCGGCCAGAACAACGTGCTGATCATCGACGAAGCGCAGAACCTGTCATCAGACGTGCTGGAGCAGTTGCGCCTGTTGACCAACCTGGAAACCAGCGAACGCAAGCTGCTGCAGATCATCCTGATCGGGCAACCCGAGCTGCGTGACATGTTGGCCCTGCCAGAGTTGGAACAATTGGCCCAACGCGTGATTGCGCGCTTCCATCTTGAAGCCCTGTCAGAGGCCGAAACGGCGCAATACATCGAGCACCGTTTGGCCGTGGCCGGCCTGAAGCAAGGCAAGCTGTTTGACGCAGACACTGTGCACCGCATCCACCAATGCACCCGGGGTGTGCCGCGCCGCATCAATTTGCTGTGCGACCGGGCCTTGCTGGGCACCTACGCCAAGGGCTTGCCTAAGGTGACTGAAGAAGTCGTGACGCAAGCGGCCAAGGAAGTGTTTGAGGCCCACACGGGCAAAAGCTATCACGCCGTGCAAAAGCAAAAAGCCAAGCACAAGCTGTCGTGGCCTTGGGTGATCGGTGGTGCCTTGTGTGCATCAGCCGTCGCTTTGGGTGCTTGGGGCACATTCAAGCGGGCTCGGCCATCGCCACTGGCGAAGACCCAGCGAGTAACGCAAGGGCTGACACCCAATCTGCGGCGGAGCGCCCCTTGACCCCATTCGATTGGGAGGGGGGCTTTGCCCAAGCCCATCGGCAAGAAAAAGACGCTTGGCGAGAATTGGGCAGCGCTTGGGGCCTGGCACTGATCGATGGCGACCCGTGCGTACAAGCGCAGCAGCAACAAGTGCAATGCTTCAAGTCCAACAGCGGCTTGGCCTTGATCCAGCAACTCAACCGACCCGGCATCCTGACCTTGTTTGATGCCAAGGGGCAAGTGGCTTACGGCTTGTTGACCGGTCTGAGTGATCAAAAAGCCGACGTCCAAATTGGTGGACAAACCTACACCCTGAGCCTGGCCGACTTGTCACGCATGTGGCGCGGCGACTTTGCCACCTACTGGCGCGCGCCCGACCACTTCAAAGGCCGAGTCAGCGACGGACAAAGCGGCCCCGTGGTCGATTGGCTGGCCCAGCAACTGGCGTCGATTCAGCACGATGCCCCACCCTCAGGCAAGCAAAAAGTGGATGCCGCGTTGAAAGCCCGCATCCACGCCTTTCAACTGAGCCAAGGTCTGACACCCGATGGTGTCGCTGGCGCGACCACCTTCATGCAAATCAACCGCGCCCTGGGCGTGGACGAACCGAAACTGCAAGGCAGCCATGTCGTACATCCTTGATGCCCTCCGCAAGGCCGACTCCGAACGTGAGCGAGGCGAAATCCCAGGCTTGCATGCACAAACTGCGGCCAGCCTGGATGACAGTGCGCCCACATCCAGCGTCAACCAGAAACTGGTTTGGGCCGTGGCTGCGCTCGCGGCCGTGTTGGTCCTTGTTCTGTCATGGCTGATCTGGAGCCGAAGCGAGCCCCAACCCGAGCGCCCGCCCATGCCACCGGAACAAGCCGCCATGGGCATGCGCCCGGCCCCGCCGCCAGCTGCACCGCAAGGCATGGCACCGCCGGTCACCCCACCAGTTGCGGGCTTGTATCCCCCGGTGAACACGACACCCCCAGTTGCACAAACCCAGCCAGTCACGGCAGCACCGGCCGTGCCCGCTTTGCAGCCGCAAGCGGTTGTTGCGGCACCTCCTCAGCCCAAAACTGAGGTGCCTATCGCGCCCATCGCGCCTATCGCTCGTAAGGCCGCCGCGACGGAAGAATCCAAGCTCTACCGTTTGATGGACTTGCCAGAGTCGGTTCGCAAGGACTTGCCCACCCTGACCATCGGTGGGGCCATGTATTCAGACACCGCATCCCAGCGCATGTTGATCATCAACAGCCAAGTGCTGCATGAGGGCGACAAGATCAGCAACGACCTGACGCTGGAAAGCATCCAGCTCAAGTCGGCGATCTTTCGCTTCCGCACCTACCGTTACGTGGTCAATTACTGAGTCAACACGCGAGAAAACCGGGCCTCGATGGCTCGGGGTGGTGCTTGATACGGTGCAGATGACACCAGGACATCCGCCCCTGCATCGGCAAAGGCCACCGCATTGGCGGCATTGACCCCGCCGGACACGGCCAACATCGGGTGCAAACGACTGTTGTGCAGCGCCAGTTTGGCCTGACGAACGCCCTCAGGGGTGAAGTGATCCAACTGCAAGATCTCGCTGCCCGCCAAGGCAAAGGCCATGGCTTCTTCCAGATTGCTGACCAACGAGACCAGCTTCTTTTCTGGCTGGGCTTTGCGCAAACGGCCGACCATGTCGTCGACACTGGCATCCACAAAAATACGGTGTTCTGGCAGCAGCAACAAACCATCTGACAGCCCCAGGCGATGCATGATCCCACCGCCCGCCTGCACGGCTTTGACAGCCAGATCTCGGGTGCCTGGAAAGCCTTTGCGCGTACAAGCCAGCGGCTGCTGATGCCCCGCCGCACGCAACTCCGTCACGATGCGGGCCACCTCACTGGCCATGCCACTGGCGCCTTCCACCAAAGACTGGGCCACGCGCCACGCCAGCATCAACGACTCAATGGGCCCCTGAGCAGACAGCAGTTCGGCATTGCCCAATACATGGCGGCCTGATGGCGTATGAATATGCGCTGTCGCGCCAGCCAACTCAAACAGGCGACAAGCCTCTTCGGTGCCGCATACAGTCATAGGCTGATGGGCGGCAAAGGCAATGTGCCCTTGACCAGAGCGCAGACCCAGGGCCTGCGTGGTCATGTCGCCGTGTGGCGCGTCTTCGCGCAACAGCTGGCTCAGGGCATCGTCAGACAAGGAGCGGAGCATGGGCACCTCGTGAACCACAAATCTGTGGTCACAAGGCTACCGCAACTCAGCCTTCTTGTGAACGCTTGGCCAGGTGCGCCAAGGCCTCTTCAACTTGATCGACCAAAACCAGGCACAAATCACCGGGATTGAGGCGACTCAAGGCCACATCGATGGCTTTGAACTCGCCATAGATGTCCTCAACGTTCTGGGCGCGGCTGGCTTGGGTCAAGCCCTCACGCAGCAACTTCAGCACCTCACCATCGGCACGGCCACGCTGACAGGCATCCTGGAACAGGATGATGTCGTCAAACGCTTCACCCAAGATCGCAGTTTGTTCGCGGATGTCTTCATCACGACGGTCACCCGCCCCGCTGATCACCACCGAGCGACGCTTGGCAGGCATGGCCTCCACCGCCGATACCAGGGCGCGCATGGCGTCTGGGTTGTGGCCGTAATCGGCAATCACAGTCGCGCCACGGTAATCCATGACGTTGAAACGGCCCGGCGCATTGTCCGCATCGTTTGCAAAGCTGGCCAGGCCATTGCGGATGGTGTCCCAATCCAGGCCCACAGCCCAAGCCGCCGCCACGGAAGCCATGACGTTCTCGACCTGGAAGCCAATGGTGCCGTTGCGGGTGATGGGCACATCGCGCAGCGGGATGCTTTCGCGCCAGCTGCCTTCAACGGCCACGATGGCGTCACCGTCTACCGACACAGTCCGCTTGCCTTGGGCGCGGTGCGCCGTGAGCAATGGATGCTGAACCTCTCTCGCAAAGAAGATGACCTGCCCAGAACACTTGGGCGCCATGGCCGCCACGATCGGGTCTGCGGCATTCAAAACGGCATAGCCTGTTTCGGCCACGTTCATGACGATCACGCGCTTGAGCACGGCCAACTCTTCCACCGTGGTGATGTAGTTCAGGCCCAAGTGGTCACCGGCGCCCAGGTTGGTCACCACCGCCACTTGGCAACGGTCAAAACCCAGGCCTTCACGCAGCACACCGCCACGAGCGGTTTCAAACACAGCCGCGTCGACATCAGGGTGCATCAGCACGTTGCGAGCACTCTTGGGACCGCTGCAATCGCCGCTGTCGATCTGGCGACCGTTGACGTACACGCCATCGGTGTTGGTCATGCCCACGCGCAAGCCACTGGTGGCAATCAGGTGCGCGGTCAGGCGGGCAGTCGTGGTCTTGCCGTTGGTGCCGGTCACGGCCACCACCGGGATGCGACCATTGTCCCCCGATTTGTACAGGTGCGATGCCACGGCCTCGCCCACGTTGCGGCCCTTGCCAAAGGATGGCGACAAGTGCATGCGCAAACCGGGCGCGGCGTTGACTTCCACCACGCCACCATTCTGGTCTTCCAGCGGGCGATGCACGCTTTCGCACATCACGTCTACGCCGCAGATGTCCAGGCCAACGGTTTGTGCAGCAGCGATCACGCGAGCCGCCACTTCGGGGTGCACGTCATCGGTCACGTCCGTGGCGGTGCCGCCCGTGCTCAGGTTGGCGTTGTTGCGCAAGATGACGCGGCAGCCTTTTTCTGGCACCGAATCAGGCTTGAAGCCTTGCAGATCCAAACGCGCAATGGCAATGTCATCAAAGCGGATCTTGGTCAGCGATGTGGCATGGCCATCACCACGACGCGGGTCGGAGTTGACCTTGTCGACCAGTTCACGCACGGTGTGCACGCCGTCGCCAATGACGTGTGGGGGATCACGTCGCGCCGCTGCCACCAGCTTGTCGCCCACCACCAGCAAACGGAAGTCGGCGCCAGGCAGGTATTTTTCAACCATGACCGTGCCGATCTCAGCCGCCGCCTTGAAGGCGATGGCCATGTGGTCTTTGTCCACCACGTTCACCGTCACGCCCTTGCCCTGGTTGCCGTCTTGCGGCTTGAGCACAACGGGCACGCCAATCTCGCAGGCAACCTGCCAGGCGTCTTCCAGATCAGTCACGGGGCGGCCAATGGGCACAGGCACGCCAGCCGATGCCAGCAAGCGTTTGCACAAGTCTTTGTCTTGGGCAATGGATTCGGCCACGGCACTGGTGCTGTCCACTTCAGCAGCCCAGATGCGGCGCTGCTTGGAACCCCAGCCAAATTGCACCAGGCTACCCTTGGTCAGACGACGCCATGGGATGCCTCGAGCCGCTGCAGCTTCTACGATAGAGCCGGTGCTGGGCCCCAAGCGGACGTCTTCATCCAGCTCGCGCAAATCGGCCAGCGCTTTGTCAATGTCAAAGGTGCCACCACTCAGGGCCGCGTTGACCAGCTTCTCAGCCAGATCAAATGCCATCGAACCCACATCCTCTTCGCTGTACTCCACCACGACTTGGTAGACGCCAGGCTCTAACGTGGCAGCCGTGCGCGCAAAAGTGACGGGGCAACCCGCCTCAGCCTGCAAGGCCAGGGCCACAGCTTCAAGGGCATGCGCGACCGACAACTGACCCGGACGACCATCCGTGCGCAAAGCGCTCAGCGCGGGGAACAGTTCACGCAAACGCTTTTCAAAATCGGGCAATTCGGCCAGATTGCGTTCAGTGGGCTCACAGGTCACGATGGCCTGAATCGCCGTATGACGGCTCCACAAATTGGGGCCTCGCAAGGCTCGGACGCGAGAAACTTCCATCAGCGTATCTTTCTAAACTCTCAGTTGTCCACTCAACGCACAGACTTGGGAGCCTGGTCGCTGGTTTCGATACCGGCAGTGATCAACTCAGGGGCAATGCCCATGGCCCAGGCTGTGGCGGCAACGGCCAACAGCACGCGGGTTGTTTCAGCGATCGAATCGGCTTGCGCCAGTTTTTGCACCGCGGCGCCAGCCAAATTCAGGCAACGGGATTCAAAACCACCGTTTTGGGCCATCACGATGTGCTGATCACGCACAAACACCACCCGACCACCCTCGGCGCGGTGGCGCACGATGGCTGGGTTTTGCTCGTCTTGGGCGTAGAAGATGACCTGGCCGTCGCACAAGGCTGCCATTTCAACCAACTGCTCGTTTTCAGCGTTCAACACGGCTGTGCCTTCAGGCAACACCACGTCTACCTGGGTGCGCAGCACCTTGAACAACTGGCTGGCTTCCTGCACGTCGTGCTGAGCCAAGGCCTGCACATCGTCCATGTCCAAATCAGTCACGACACCGACTTGGCAGCGGTCGTAGGCCAAGCCATCTTGCAAGATGCTGGTGGCGCTGTTTTCCAACACCACGGCGTTGACCTCACGGTTCATCAACAATCGATGGCCTGCAGCCCAAGTGGCGCTGTTGGCAGAATCAACGCGACGCGTGCCCAGGAACAAACCGCCGCGACAGGCCAGGCCCACATGGCGGCCACTCAACTGCAGCAGCCAGGCAACCAGACGCGAAATGGACGCCACGCCTTGCGTGCCAGCCACACCGATGATCGGGATGCGGCCCGACTCGGTCTCGTCAAACAGATGGTCGACGATGTGTTTGCCCACCGGACGGGGCAAGCCCACCGCTGGCTTCAAGTGCATCAACAGACCCGGACCGGCGTTGACCTCGACCACCGCCGCACCTTGAGGTGCCAGAGGGCGGGAAATGTCTTGCGCCACCAGGTCGATCCCAGCGATGTCCAAGCCCACCACACGGGCAGCCAGACCAGCCAGGAAGGCGACGTCGGGATGCACCTCATCGGTGCAGTCAATGGCGACGTTGCCATTGCGTTGAATCAGCACCTTGTGGCCCGCAGCCGGCACGGACTCGCCCGTCAGGCCTTGGCGCTCCAGCAACAAGCGGATCGCGGGTTCACGGTCCAGCACGATGGTTTCCAGGGGGAACTCTTCGGCTTCACCCCGACGTGGATCGGTGTTCAGTTGCAGGTCGATCAACCGGGCGACAGAACTGCTGCCGTCACCGGTCACCCACAGGCTTTCGCCACGTGCGGCGGCCACCACCTTGCCCCCGACGACCAAAATGCGGTGTTCGTCGCCCTTGATGTAGCGCTCAACAATGACATCGCTGCCTTCGGCATCGGCAATGCCAAAGGCCGCTTCGATGTCAGCTTGCTCGGTCAATTCCAAAGACACGCCACGGCCGTGGTTGGCGTCAGATGGTTTGACGACCACCGGCAAACCGATGTCTTGCGCCGCTTCCCAGGCTTCAGCCGGGCTGTTGACCACCTGGCCTTCAGGCACAGGCACGCCCACTGATTTCAGCAGCGACTTGGTCAGATCCTTGTCCCCGGCGATGGCTTCGGCAATCGCACTGCTCAGATCGGTTTCGGCCGTCCAGATGCGGCGTTGCGCCTTGCCATAGCCCAATTGGACCAAGTTGCCGTCATTCAGACGAATATGCGGAATGCCACGGTCAGCAGCCGCACCGACGATGGCAGCGGTGCTGGGGCCGAGGTAACAGTCGTCAATTTGCTCGCGGATCTTGTTGACCGAGGCGGGCACGTCAAACGGCTTGTCGTTGATCGCGGCCATCAGCAAGGCATGGCCTTCAGCCAGCGCCACGCGGGCCACTTGCTCGTCACGGGCACGGAACACCATGCGGTAAACGCCGTGTTGGGAGGTGCTGCGGGTTTGGCCGAAACCGGTGGCCATGCCCGACAGGTTCAACAACTCGATGACCACGTGCTCCAGGATGTGCCCGGCCCAGGTGCCTTCGGTCAGGCGTTGCAGGAAGCCGCCGCGCTCACCCACACCGCAGTGGTGCTCTTCCAGGGCGGGCAGCATGGCGGTCAAACGCTCATTGAACCCAGGCAGCGTGTGGGACGGATGGTCTTCCAGCTCGCCCAGGTCCAGCCAGACCTCCAGCACAGAGCGATAAGTCCAGATATTGGGACCACGCAGGTAATTGATACGCAGCAGCTTGATGTCGTTTTTTTGGCTCATACCTAGCGGGAAGGTGTCTCAACGCAATTGTGCCAGCGGCATCGGCAAGACGGCCTCTGCTACTGACTAAGGTTCAGAACGTTTGAGGGCCCATTTTGGTTGACTCTGATGCAAAACAACTCAGGTATGCTGCCCGCACTCGAATCAGGTCCACTGATCAAAATTAGAAAAATCAACCACGGGAGGTTCGTTTTGACAACCGGCATCCATTCCCCGGCTCACGC
>JBDKHX010000050.1:0-7472 GCA_039797415.1 Pseudomonadota bacterium
GTGTGCAGGGGACGAAGCCGACCGTAGGTCAGCCAGGGAATGCCGAAATTCAATTCCGGCCATGCCAATTGCGACGCGATCAACACGCCGACCGCCATGCCTACGACGCCCCATAGGACGGCGGCAAGGGCAAACTGCCGAACGACGGTGTCGTTGTAAGTGGCAGAGTGAGTGGTTGCCATCTCTTTTTCTCCTTTGTTACACCCATAATTGTGAGGGCAAACGACTAACTATTCTTGATTAGCCTCAAGTTTCTGATCGGGTTCGCCATCATCCTTTTGGAGAATTCTCAGCCCCTCTTGCTCCAAATCTTCAAATTGCCCCCCAAAAACAGCCCACCCCAATACCACTAGGATGGCCAGCACGAGGGCCACTGAAACTGGAATCAAAACATAGAGAATTTCCATAAAATCAAATACTTAGCTCTCATCAACAGTCAAACGAAGCGCATTCAAGACCACCGCCAGCGAACTGGCCGCCATCCCCAAGCCAGCCAACCAAGCAGGCAAAAACCCTGTTAATGCCAAGGGGATGCAAACCAAGTTATAGCCAGCAGCCCAAATCAGGTTCTGATTTACAACACGCAAAGCACGTTTGCTGAGGCTGACGGCAACGGGTAGCGCCGACAGTCGCCCCCCCAAAATGATGAGGTCAGCCTGAGACTGCGCCAAGGCTGCGCCGGCATCCAAAACAATCGACACGTCAGCCTTGGCCAACACAGGTGCGTCGTTGATGCCGTCACCAACGACCGCGACCATCGCCCCTGATCGCTGAGCGGAAGTGACCACGTCCAGTTTACCTTCAGGACTGACATGCGCACCAGCAATGGAGATTGCTTTCGCACCACCGAGGTGCACAACGGCAGCCTCCACCCTCGACGCGACATCCCCCGACAGCATTGCGCAGCGCCATTGGTGTGCGTTTAACTGCGCAATGGCATCAGCGGCGTCTGGGCGAAAGACTTCATCAAACTCAAAGCCACGGACATCATCCAAAGACGAGTCGGCGGAGGCATCCATGCCCAACCAGACTCGAATTTGCTGAGCCCCCGGCCATTTGTCCAGTTGCTCAGCCCTATCCCCCATCACCCACATGGCAGACCCCAAGCGCCAGACTCTGCCGCGCTCATCTTTGGCCTGAACGCCCTTACCTGCCAACTCAACGACATCCGTCAAGGGATGAATGGGCATGGCATCGCCAGGACCTGCCGCGCTCAAAGACCGAGACAAGGGGTGCTGTGAATAACATGCCAAGCTGCGCGCGAAGGCAAAACCCTCGTCATCCAGGGGGAGTTCGCCCTTCACCCCAACCACCCTGACCAGGGACAAATGCCCCTCGGTCAAGGTCCCGGTTTTGTCAAAAAAGACTTGCTCCACCCCGGCCAAGGATTCAATGGCATCCAGCCGGCGGACCAACAGCCCCTTCTTCCCCATGGCTCCTGCCGCAGCCAACAAGGCAGACGGGGCAGAAAGAGACAACGCGCATGGACACGTCACAACCAAAACGGATATGGCCACCCAGATCGATTTGGAGGGATCAATCCACTGCCACGCCAATCCCCCCAAAGCGGACAAGGCCAACACACCCCACAGAAATGGACTGGCGAAGCGATCGGCGGCACGCGCCAGACCCGGCTTTTCCGTCAAAGCCTGCTGCACCAGAGCCACGATCTGTTGGTAGCGTGTGTCTGGCCCCAAGCGCTGGATCGTCATCCAGATGGGCGCACCTTGATTGATGCTTCCCGCCACAACCAGTTGCCCGGTCTTTTTGGCAACAGCCCGCGACTCTCCGGTCAACATCGACTCATCGACCTCTGTCTGCCCCCAGATGATCTGCCCATCACCCGGGATGGCCTGCCCAACGGCAACCCGAACATGATCTCCATGCTGAAGCGACGACAAAGGGACCGACTCGGTCGCCGCCGCCGACCAATCTTGCTGATCGGCAGGATCAACAGCGCGATCAACGGCCTCGGGCAAGCGGACACACAAGGACTCAAGTGATTGCGTGACACGTTCACGGGCACGGCTTTCCATCCACCGCCCCGCTAACAAGAACGTGACGAACATGGTCAAAGAGTCAAAGTACGGCGTATCACCAAATCGAGCCGTGTCGCCAAACGTCACACCTGAGCTGACAATGAATGTGGCCGCCATACCAATGGCCACCGGCGTATCCATGGACACGCGGCGCTGTTTGGCGGCGCGCCATGCACCTGAAAAAAACGGCCCACAAGAAAACAGCATCACCGGCAAACTCAATACCCAGCAAGCCCAATTCATCAGGCGCCAGATATCCGGCGGGATTTCGTGGGGCCCGGATACGTATTGCGGCAAGGTGATCATCATCACCTGCATCATGCAAAACCCGGCAACCGACAGCCGCCACAACAGGCGTCGCCGCTCTTGCAGGCGCTCATGACCCGCTCTCGCTGCGGCATCGGGCCAAGCTCGGTAACCCACTTTTTGCACCGCCTGCACCAGATCTGACAAACGGACCCGCGCCGGGTCCAGCAAGATACGAGCGCGCTGTGAAGCGGCTTGAACGTTCACCTCTTGCACGCCTGGCACAGACATCAATGCGTTTTCGATGGTGATCGAACAGGCCGCGCAATACATGCCCGACAAACCCAGGCCAATTCGACGCTTGCTCGACCCCAACGGTGCCTCCAGCACGCACTGCGCCAACAATTGCGGATCATCTAAGCCGGCCAATTGGGCTGGGGTCAGCGGTTCAGGCTTGGGTCCAGGCACACCTGGGACAGCTTGCTCCTGCTCAGATCGGACAGGCAAGGAATTCATCAATGGCTCACTGCTAAAGTCTTGGCGTCAAGCGCGGATCCGGACTCTACACGCCCAATAGCCTGACTGGAAAATTGATCCATTTAAATTGTCAACCAACAGGACCAAGATGAAGCCAACCCTCGTTTTGCGTGCATGCCTGTGGCTTGCCTTTGTGAGCAGCCAAGCAAGCACATGGGCTGCTGATGCGCCAGGTAAACCGCAACAATTACCCACGACGACCTTGGGGATCAGCTTTTACAACATCAAAGCAGAGCTTGCCCAAACGGAGCGACAACGAGAAATCGGCTTGATGCACCGCACCGCCATGGGCGCCAATGACGGCATGATCTTCGTGTTTGAGCGAGCAGGGACGCAGTGCTTTTGGATGAAAAACACACTGATCCCGCTATCCGTCGCCTTTTTGGATGAGGATGGCACCGTGGTGAACACCGACGAGATGGCCCCACAGACAGAAGATGCCCATTGCTCAGCCAAACCTGTGCGCTATGTACTGGAGATGAACAAAGGCTGGTTCAGCAAGCGAGGCATCAAAGCCGGCGCCAAGGTCACGGGCGATCTATTTGCAGGCAAGCGATGAGCTTCATTTCGTTTTGGACGCAATGCGCTCCTTTAACTGCTGAAGCACAGTGAGCGCAGCTTCACGCCCAGCCAGGATTGACAGCCGCCGCTGACTGAAGTCAGCGCTCCCGATCCCCTCCAACTTAGGACGCATCACCACATCGGCATCTTTCAACTCGTATTGGCTGATGCTGTGACCCATGATGTTGAAGGTTTGCATGAGGATGTCGATCGCACCCTTGGTTGGCTGCCCCTCGGGGATGGACGAAATGTCGACCGCAATGATCAGATCAGCCCCCATTTGCTTGGCAAAACGCACAGGCACGGGCGACACCAATCCACCGTCAACATACTCGCGCGCCCCAATTTTCACAGGTTGAAATACACCCGGCACGGAACTGGAAGCCCGAACAGCCGTGCCGGCATCCCCCTTGCGGAACAAAATCGGCTGACCACTGTTCAGGTCGGTCGCCACGATGCCCAAAGGCAGGCGCATGTTTTCAATTTGAGTGCCGCCGGTAAACCCGCGCACGTACTTGGCCAAGGCCTCCCCCTTGAGCAACGAACGCCCTGGAAAGATCCAATCCGTGATGGACGACTCGTCCATGTTCATGGCCATGTCAGCCATTTCAACCGGCGTCTTACCACTGGCGTACAGGGTCGCAGCCACGCTACCAGCGGAGGTGCCCACGATCAAATCAGGCTTGATGCCTTGTTCTTCCAAGACTTGCAGAACACCAATGTGAGCAAACCCACGAGCGGCCCCCCCTCCCAACGCCAAACCGATCTTGGGAGGTTTCGGTGCAGCTTTGACCACCGGAGCAACAGGCGCAATGGGTTGCGTGGGTGGTACCGCACAACCTGCCAAAGCCAATGCCAAACTACCCAGGAGCACACTCGCCAAACTCTTATATTTCAAAAAGCTATAATCAACCAACAAATCTGTTCTTTTCATATATATAGACCATCTATAGCATCCGCACTCTATCTTGAGCCCTGCGTCTGCCCCTGATTCATGAAAATCCGCAACCTGGACCTGTCCGACAACGCCATCAATGCTGAACACGAAGCGTTGGGACTGCCGCCAATCGAAGATGACGTGAGTCACCCTTCTCACCACCCTGTCCTGCGCACAGCTGTATGGGCGGTGGTGTTCATGTTGATTGGCGTCATCGGCTACTTGGGCACGCGACTGTTCAATGGTACCCATGAGCTGACAGGTTTTCAGCTCATCGCTCAAACACTGACCGGAGAGACCTTCTGGAAAGCCGTAGCCGTTGGCCTGCTTGCCCAGACCGTCGACGGTGCCCTGGGCATGGCCTACGGCATCACATCCACCAGTTTTTTGTTGGTCACAGGTGCATCACCGGCCGTTGCCAGCGCCAGCGTCCACATCGCCGAGGTTTTTACAACAGGCGTGTCAGGCATCTCGCACATCAAACTTGGCAATGTGAACAAAAACCTGTTCCTGCGTTTGCTGGTGCCTGGGATGATCGGTGCCTCGATTGGTGCCTGGACGGTGGCGACCGTTGATGGCAGCGTCATCAAACCCTACATTTCGGCCTATCTGTGCCTGATGGGCTTGTACATCATCAGCAAGATTTTCCGCACTATCAAGGTTCGCAAGGAAGAGCCCAAACACGTTGCCAAATTGGGTTTGCTTGGCGGCTTCGTCGACGCTGTTGGCGGCGGTGGTTGGGGCCCCGTTGTGACAACGACCTTGGTCGGGACAGGACAAGACCCTCGCACCACCATCGGCTCTGTGAATCTGGCAGAGTTCTTTCTGACCTTCATCAGCGCCACCGTATTTGCCATTTTGGTTGACGAGGCCCCCTGGCCGACCGTCGCTGGATTGGTTGTCGGCGGTTTGTTTGCTGCGCCTTTTGCTGCACTTTTGACCAAGAAACTGCATACCAAGGCCCTGTTGGCACTGGTTGGCACCGTGATTGCCCTCATCAGTACCTACAATTTGTACCGCGCGTTGCACTGACCTCGGTTCAGCGCCATTTCTATCGATGACGTTGCTGTGACAACGTCAGCTCTTTTTGATATCGAAAAACCATGTACCAGTACACCGATTTCGACAAGCAGTTTGTGCGTCAACGTGCTGCTCAATTCCGCGACCAGTTGGAGCGCAACATGGCCGGCAAGCTGGGCGATGACGAGTTCCGTCCGCTGCGCCTGCAAAACGGTTGGTACATCCAACGTCACGCTCCTATGCTGCGCGTGGCTGTGCCTTACGGGGAACTGTCGTCCAAGCAATTGCGCCAACTGGCCCGTATTGCACGCGACTACGACCGTGGTTACGCCCACTTCACCACCCGTCAAAACGTTCAGTACAACTGGATCCCATTGGCCAAGAGTGCTGATGTGATGGACCTGTTGGCTGAAGTGAACATGCACGGTATTCAGACTTCAGGTAACTGCATCCGCAACATCACGGCTGATGCCATGGTGGGTGTGGCCGAAGACGAAATCATCGACGCACGTCCTTACTGCGAAATCATGCGTCAATGGTCGACCTTGCACCCTGAGTTCGCACACCTGCCACGTAAATTCAAGATCGCCGTCAGCGGCGCGAAGGAAGATCGCGCTGCCATTTACTGGCACGACATCGGTCTGCAATTGGTCAAAGACGACGAAGGCGAGATTGGTTACAAGGTCATCGTCGGTGGCGGCATGGGCCGTACCCCCATCACCGGCACCGTCATCAACAGCTTTGTGCCTTGGCAGCAAATTCTGGTTTACATCGAAGCCATCGTGCGCGTGTACAACCGTTATGGCCGCCGCGACAACATGTACAAGGCCCGGATCAAGATCCTGGTCAAGGCTGAAGGCCAAAAGTTCTTCGATCAGGTGAACCAGGAGTTCAGCGACATCCTGACCCGTGACATCGACGGCGCCGCACACATCATTCCGCAAGCTGAGTTCGACCGTGTGAACGCTGGCTTTGCCTACCCTGCTTCGGTGCAAGCTTATGCACCCGCAGGCAACGGCTTGCCCGCTGACGCGTCTGAAGCAGACCAGATTCAGTTCAAAAAGTGGCAAGAGCGTAACGTCAAGGGTCACAAGATCCAGGGCTACAAAAACGTACATCTGTCAGTCAAGCGCGTGGGCCAAGCCCCCGGCGACGTGACTGATGCGCAAATGGACGCCATTGCCGACATGGCTGATCGCTTCAGCTGTGGCGAACTGCGTGTCACCCACGACCAGAACGCCCTGCTGCCTTTCGTCCGTGAAGAAGACCTGTTTGCCCTGTGGCAAGTGGCCAAGGCTGCCACACTGGCATCGGCCAACATCGGCTTGCTGAGCGACATGATCGCCTGCCCTGGCGGCGACTTCTGCGCGCTGGCCAATGCCCGCTCCATCCCGATCGCCAACGACCTGATCGAGCGTTACCAAGATCTGGATGAGCTGTACGACATCGGTGAGATCGATCTGCACATCTCTGGTTGCATCAACTCCTGCGGTCACCACCACACCGGCCACATCGGCATCTTGGGCGTGGACAAGGACGGCACCGAGTGGTACCAGGTGACCCTGGGTGGTTCAGACGGCTCTGACCACGCTCCCGCCAGCGTCGCAGGCAAGGTCATCGGCCCATCGTTTGCCGCAGACGAAGTCAGCGATGTGATCGAAGCCGTGATTGAAACCTACCGTGGCCAACGCGCAGCCAACGAAAAGTTTGTCGACACCGTCAAGCGCATCGGTTTGGACCCATTCAAGGCTGCAGCCAACGCAGTGCGTCGCACAACTGCCAAAGACTCGGCCAAAGCCGCCTGATCGGCAGACAACAGGACAAGAGAACATGAAATTCATTGATCCCCATCACGACCAGTGGCACACCGTGGGCGGCGAAGACGGCCCGATGTCTCACCCTCCGATCAAGAGCTACAGCCTGCTGACCTTGGGCCAATGGCACGCCGTGCGCGAGCAGGGTGTCGCGCAATGTGGAAGCACGCGTCATCGGTTGACGCGAGAGAAATAGTCGGCGAAAAGCGCGGATTGGTCCGGCATCTGGCTCGCGATCGGGCGGGCAATTCGCGTGATATTCAGGAAGTTTTTGTAAGTCAGATTGTCGCTGAAGTTATTGCCACCCCAGGTACCGCA
>JBDKHX010000051.1:0-7446 GCA_039797415.1 Pseudomonadota bacterium
GTGTAGTGGCGGCTGAGCCCGTCAAAACTCAAGCGCCACTGCCGTGTCAGGGGCTGGTAAGTGAGGCGCCAGCGGCGAACGGCCATACCTCTGGGCTTGTCCGTCCAGTACCAGCGGCTGCGGAAGGTTTCTGCTTCGGCTAAAAAAACGAGGGAGACCCCTTTGATCAGGGCGTCTTCGACTTCTTTGGGTAAGTCAAATCGAACGTCGTAGTTCAGCAGCAAACCGTCGTCCGAGCGGCTGACCTGAAGCTTCTTGAGTTCAATGTTGGACTTGCCGCCGGGCCATGCATGCGCGGCCGACCCTGCTGTCATCGCTGCAAAAGCGAGCAAGGCTGAGGCGCTGCTCTTGAGCAGCTCTCGGCGGCGCATTCGGGGCATTCGTCACCTTGTTAGATCTTGGTGAAGAGGGCATAGAAGAAGCCATCACCGGCATCAGATCCGGTGGGCTCGTCATATTCGACCACAGGCAGTAGGTGGCCGGGGGCTGGCAGCGCTTGTGCTTGGGGGGTTCGTTGCAAAAATGCGTCGACCCGGTCTTGACCCTCTTCCTTGAAGACGGAGCATGTGCAGTACAGCAGGTGGCCGCCCGGTTTGAGCAAGGGCCACAGGGCATCCAGGATGGCATCCTGCGTGCGTGCCAGGGCCGGGATGTCCGTGGCACGGCGTAGCCAGCGAACGTCCGGGTGGCGGCGGACGATGCCGGAGGCGCTGCAGGGGGCGTCCAGCAAGATGGCGTCAAAGGGCTCACCATCCCACCAGGTTTTCGTCTGGCTGGCGTCTGCTGCGATGGTTTGGGCGCTCAAGCCCAGGCGGCTGAGGGTGTCGTTGACACGGGTCAGGCGCTGCGGGTCGGCGTCCAAGGCGGTGACATCCAGGTCAGCCAATTCCAGCAAGTGGGCCGTTTTGCCGCCGGGTGCCGCGCAAGCGTCCAGCACGCGTGGTTTGGTGTGGGTCTCTGCGTTGGGCTTGAATTGGCAAGCTTTGAGCAAGATCGAAGCGGCCAATTGGGCCGACAAGTCTTGGACAGACACATCGCCTTGGTCAAAGCCGGGCAGCTTTTTGACCGGGACGGCGTGTTGCAGCACGATGGCGCCACTGGCTGCGTCGAGATGGGCGGGCAGTTCGGCGTCTTCCAGGCGCTGCAAGTATTGCTCGGCGGACTGTTTGCGCAGGTTCGCCCGCAGTGTCATGGGGGCTGCAATTTGATTGGCTTGCAGGATGCCTTGCCACTGCTCAGGCCAGTCCTTTTTGAGTTTTTTGATCCACCAGTCAGGGTGGTTGTACTGGGCAACCGTGTCAGATTTCAGTTTCGCCATCAAGTCTGCGCGTTCACGCAGAAAGCGGCGCAACACGGCGTTGACCAAGCCTGATGCCGGTTTGGCTTTGCGTTTGGCTGCTTCAACGGTCTGGTCGACCAGGGTGTGTTCGGTGTATTCGGTACCGCAGGCCAGGGCCAGGGCTGACAGCAGCAGGCCGTCGACCCAGGGGGCAGGCTTTTTGGGGACCAGTTGAGCGCGCAGGGCTTGGGCTGTACCCAGGCGGCGCAACACGGCGAAGGACAAGGCTTGGACGCCGGGACGTTCTGCTGCGGGGCGGGCTTCCAGCGCGTCTGTCAAGGATTGGCCTTGCAGCACGGCGGCGACGGCTTCTGCGCAACCAGTCAGCAGTTGCCACAAAGGCAGAGAGGCTGGGGTGGGGGACGAAGAGGTGGGGCGGGCCGTTTGTGTCATGCCGCGCAGTCTAGGCCCTGCGCGGCATGATCTGGCCACAACCGGGCTTTAAGCGCCCAGGAAATGGCGGCGATAGCGCGCTGGCAGGTCTTGAATGCGCATCAACATGGGCAGGTCTGCCGTGTTGAAGTCAGGGTCCCAGGCCGGGGCACCCAGCACCTTGGCGCCGCAACGCAGGTAGCCCTTGATCAAGGCTGGCGGGTCAACTTGCAGGTGTCGATCCAGTTCCTCGACCGGCAGTGGCAGGCGGGGGCGCACTTGCAGCTCGATCGGGGCCAGGTGGGTTTGGCTTAATTGCTGCCAAAGGCTGGCGGCCACGTGACCCCCGTCGCGCATGCTGATGCTGGCGCAGCCAATCATGGTGTCCAGATCATTGCGCACCATGAACTCGGCCAAGGCACCCCAAAGGGCCATGATGGCGCCGCCGTTGCGGTGGTTGGGGTGCACGCATGAGCGGCCCAGTTCGACCATCTTGCCGCGCAAGTGGCGCAGGCGTGTCAGGTCGAATTCTGTCTCGCTGTACAAGCCGCCGACACGTTTGGCGTTGGCGGGGGTCAGCACGCGGTAGGTGCCAATGACTTCGCCGGGTTCGCCGTTTTGGCCTTGCAGGCGAACCAGCAGGTGTTCGCAATAGGGGTCAAACAAGTCGATGTCATGGCCGGCTGGGGCGCTGGCGGGCACGCTCAGGCGGGCGCCCATTTCTTCTGCGAAGACGTGGTATCTCAGGCGTTGGGCGGCAAGAATGTCTTCTTCAGTGCGAGCCCAAACGACTTCCAGAGTTTGTCTGGCGTTGCCGTCCACAGCAGCTGGCGTGTGGGAGCTGGGATGAAGTGACCTCCGTGCGGCGCGTGTGTCGGCCGACAAAAGGGAGGACAGATCCGCGATGGGCAACGTTGGCAGTGGCAGGTCCTTCATCGTCAACTCCTAGGTGTTTCCATGTTGTTCATGGACACCCAGTGTTGCGTTAAGGGGTGACGGTGCCGTGAATTTCGCATGACAGTTGCGTGACGCATGGTCGCAGCCGGTTTGGCGCTGCTAGCATGTGAAATATGAGCATCCAAATTTTCGGCTTGCCAGTTTCGAGGGGGGTGGCGATTGGCCGGGCGGTGTTGGTCGCCTCCAGTCGCATCGACGTCCCTCACGTCTTCATTGATCCTTCCCGGATCGATGACGAAGTCGCGCGCCTTTATGCGGCACGCGACACGGTGGCCAACGAATTTGACATCCTCAAGCGTGATTTGCCCCCTGATGCGCCTCAGGAGTTGGGCGCTTTGCTGGACGTTCACCAGATGCTGTTGCAGGACGAAGCGCTGATTGGCGCATCGGCCGACTGGATCCGTCAACGGCACTACAACGCCGAATGGGCGGCTTCTGCCCAGCTGGAAGTGCTGGCGCGTCAATTTGACGAAATGGAAGACCCCTACTTGCGAGAACGCAAGGCGGATCTGGAGCAGGTGGTCGAGCGTTTGCTGCGCAGCTTGAGCAAAGGCGTGCCATCGCCCATGCCTGAAGCGGGCGCGCGAGACTTTGGCGGCGACGAACCCCTGGTGCTGGTGGCCAGCGACATTGCCCCGGCTGACATGCTCAGCTTCAAGCGCAGCGTGTTCAAAGGCTTTGTCACGGATGTGGGGGGCAAGACCTCGCACACGGCCATCGTGGCGCGCAGCATGGACATCCCTGCCGTGGTGGGGGCCCGTCAGGCCAGCAGCCTGATCCGCCAGGATGACTGCATCATCATTGATGGCGATGCGGGCTTGGTCATCGTGGACCCGTCGCCCATCGTGCTGGAGGAATACCGCTTTCGCCAACGCCAAAGCGAGTTGGAGCGCAGCCGCCTGGCTCGCTTGCGCCATACACCTGCGGTCACCTTGGACGGTGAGCGCATTGAGTTGCTGGCCAACATCGAAATGCCGGAAGACGGCCCCGTGGCCTTGGAGGCCGGTTCGGTCGGTGTGGGTTTGTTCCGCAGTGAGTTCCTGTTCATGAATCGAGGCGGCAACCTGCCTGACGAAGAAGAACAGTACGACGCCTACCGCCGTGCAGTCGAGGCCATGAAGGGGCTGCCCGTCACGATTCGGACGGTGGACATTGGCGCAGACAAGCCTTTGGACGGCATGTCACCCAGCGAGTTGCGACACGAGTCGGTGTTGAACCCAGCTTTGGGCTTGCGGGCCATCCGCTGGAGCCTGTCTGAGCCCAGTATGTTCCGACGCCAGTTGCGTGCCTTGTACCGGGCGGCGTATCACGGCCCCGTCAAGATCATGATCCCGATGCTGGCCAGCCAGCGCGAGATTCATCAGACTTTGGAAAACATCGCGATTGTTCAGCGGCAGTTGACCGAGTCTGGCAAGCCTTTTGGCACTGTTGAACTGGGTGCCATGATCGAAGTGCCTGCGGCGGCGTTGACCCTGCCGGTGTTTTTGAAGCACTTTGACTTTGTGTCGATCGGCACAAACGATTTGATTCAGTACACCTTGGCCATTGATCGGACCGACGAGGCGGTTGCGCACATGTACGACCCCTGGCATCCGGCTGTGTTGCAACTGATTTACAGCACCATTTTGCAGGCGCGCGCTGCGGGCCGGGCTGTGAGCGTGTGCGGTGAAATGGCCGGTGATCCAGCCTTCACTGAGCTGCTTTTGGCGATGGGGCTGCGGACGTTCTCCATGCATCCCACGCAGGTCGCATCCATTAAGCAAAAGGTACTTCGGGTTGACACCCGTCGTCTGGCGAAACTGTTGCCAGAAATCATGTCGAGCGACGACCCAGAAAAGACCTGCGAGGAGCTGCTGGCGGCGTCGCATCAATCCATGGCTGCCCCCAGGCAATTGATGACGGCAACCTGAAATGTTGTCGAGTGCTTTCTTGCGGATGAAATGACGACTGGCAAACGCGAGTCGCATTCATTTGTTCATTTATCGCAACGGTTTGTCGCGGGGCATCAACAAAATGTCGGGCAGATTTGTTTGAGCCCACTTTACGAAGCTTTCGCTGATCAGCTTGCTGCCATATTCTGAGACATGGTGGTATTCATCTCGGAATAGCGGCATGTTGTCTTTACGGAGACTGCATTTTTGCTTGTCGCAAAAAATATCATTTGGGTCAAAAAAAGAAACCTTTGGATTTGATCTCGATATGGTTGCAACCATGGGGGCGAAATCCGCTGTCCGTTGGGCCCGTTCCGCTAATAGAATCTCGCAGTTCCAGGTGCTGTTTTTGAATGGCCGCGAGAAACATCCCCGGATGTCATATTCAGACGTAAGGTGGGGGGTGAACATGATGACTTTGATATTTCTCTTCTCAAGAAAATCGATTCGGGCTTGCAATTGGGCTATGTATTTCGCATCTGGATTGGGCTGCAATCCGTCCAGAATCACGTATTGAAGAGATGGTGTGGCTGCGATCAATTTGTCCAAGAAGACTTCTTGATGCAGGGCGCGTGGTCCTGAACACGGGTTGAAGTTCGTGTTTTTGGGCGCCACGTTGGGGTCATTGCGAGCGGGATCACAGTTGCCGATGGACAAGATACTGTGTTGCGCCAGCGCCGGTTGTTGAGTCAGGCCTGGATACAGTTGATTGGCATAACTGTTCCCTAGCAACATGAGCGTTGGCGAGGTGTCATGGCTGACCATGCAGAACCACCAACGGTAGGTTTTAGCCTCTTCGAAAGGGTACTTGTCCAAGCAGCGTTGGTTGTTCATATAGGCCCAGTGGGGCCCGACAAATTGCGCAGTCACCGCAGGTGTGAAGGTTGTGTTGGCCAACACGCTGCGTTGCGGTAAGCCTGCCTCAAGATGGATGCACAAACCGATTGCACCGATGCCGCACATGGTTGCGAGCAGGCCCGCGACTGCAGGACGCTTGGACGAGCTGAAACGAATGGGAGATTCAATGAAACGGTAGGTCAGCCATGCCAACACCACAGCCAAGCCCAACGCTGCGGCCGCCAACAGGCGGTCAGGCGCCTTGCTGTTGATGATGCGCAGATAGGACAGCAAAGGCCAGTGCCAGAGATAAAGTGGATAACTGATCAGTCCGATCCAGATGAGTACGGGGTGACTCAACACTCGACGGTTGAACCAGGCTAGTTGACTCGATCCAATCAGCAAGACCGCGCCCAAAACAGGCAAAAGTGCCCACCATCCCGGAAAGGCCTTTGTCTGGTCGATGAATGTCAAACCCCGTGCTAGGCAAGCAGCCCCAGCCAAAGACACGCCATGCTCAAAGGTTGTGACTGAGTTTGAGCTTTGCTTTTTGAGTGCCAAAGATGCCAAAAGAGCGCCGGCCAGCAGCTCCCAAAACCGAGTGAGCGGTATGTAAAAAGCGGTTGCCGGATCGACGCGCAGCGCATAGAGGTTTGCCCCAAACGACGTGGCGATCAACGCGGCAATCACCCAGTGACGTTTGATTCCTCGTCCCCAAATGCCATATGCCAGCAGGGGCCAAATGATGTAGAACTGTTCCTCAACAGCCAGACTCCACAAGTGCAACAGGGGTTTGGTCTCTGCAATGTTGTCGAAGTAGCCTGATTCACCCCAAAGCACGAGGTTGGATGCAAATACGGATCCACCTGCAATGTGTTTTCCGAGTTGTTTATACTCGTCTGCCAGAAGAGAAAACCATCCGAGGCTCAAGCAAAAAAGGACGATGGTAATCAGCGAAGGAAATATTCTTTTGACTCGGCGAGTATAGAAATCGGTGAGGTTGAAATTTTTCTTCTCAATATTGGAGAAGATAATCGACGAGATGAGGTATCCGGAGATGACGAAAAAAATGTCGACCCCGATGAATCCACCTTGAATTTCTTTTGGGAAAGCATGAAAGCCCATGACAGACAAAACTGCCAAGGCCCGCAAGCCATCAATATCTTTGCGGTATCCGTTCGGCGTGGCTGAATGTTGTTCTTTCAATTCGCTGATGGCTTTTTTCTGATCCATGGCCGCCCACTGTCTTCCAGTAAGGTGTGGATTCTTCTTGGAACCCGCTGGCTGTGCGTGAGAAATGTGTGAGCACTTGTTACGTGTCGACGTGACATCCCAAAAAGACGCAGAAAAATTTACTAAGTCCCAGGATCTAGGTAAACCATGGCGTGCTGGTGGGGCGCAAAAGGCGGTATCGGCTAGAAACACGCCGAGGCACAGGTGCCGCAACGCGCCTCCACCGTACGGTGGATCACTTTGGCTGAACCGGCCAGAGCAGTGGCTTGTGCGCTCATGGCCCGGCGTGACCGTCAGCCGCGACCCAGCGTTTCCCAGCGCTCCAGCAAGGTTAACAACTCTTCGTCAATCAGCTCGACCCGTGCGTGCATGGCACCCACATTGGCGCCTTCCTTGCGATAGATGTCAGGGTCGGCCAGTTGGCGGTTGAGTTCGGCTTGTTCTGTTTCCAGGGCTTCGATGCGGCCAGGTAGCTCGTCCAGCTCTCGCTGCTCTTTGTAGCTGAGCTTGCGCTTGGGTTGTGCCACCACAGGGGGTGTGGCGGGCGTTGGTGCAGCTGTCTCTGCCGCCACCGACACCGGCGTGCGCGTGTCGGCTTCTTTGGATTGCTTGCTGGCCGATGCAATGTTGGCTGCGCCGGCTTTGCCTGTTGCCAGTGCTTTGGCGCGTCGCGACTGGATCAGCCAGTCTTCGACGCCGCCTTCGTATTCACGCCATGCGCCTTCGCCTTCAGCCACCAGGGTGCTGTTGACCACGTTGTCCAGGAAGCGGCGATCG
>JBDKHX010000052.1:0-10542 GCA_039797415.1 Pseudomonadota bacterium
TTGCGCCACGGCTTGCGACAACGCATCGGCCAGCACTTCACCGTCCGGATACAGGCGACGCAAGGAATCTGCCACCAGGGCAAACTGCTCGTTCAGGCCGCCCAAACGCAACAACTCACCGGCAGCAACCGCCGACCATCCATCCTTGGCGCCAGACACGCGCTTGATGGCTTGAGTCACCCAAGCGGGGTCATAACGCCCCAGCGAGGACGACACCAAATCAACAGGAACGTGGCGGTCCAGGCCGAAGGTCTTGCGAACGTTCGCCAAAACCGAATTGAGCTTGGAGGGGGCTTCACCCGCTTGAGCGCAGAAGAACAACAGTTCATGCGCCAAACAAAGAAGAGAGCACACGCTTGGCGTGCACACTCAAAGGAATACGAGAGGTGGACAGCGCTTCGAGGAAGCCACTGGCCAACATCCAGGTCGCAGCCTCACGATGAGACTTGCGGGCATTGGCGCTGGCAGCCAAAGAGGCGCACAAATCCGCCAACTTGGCACCCTGCCCCAACTGGCCGCGCATCAGCATCAGCAAGCCGGTTTCAAAGTCACCAATGGTGTTGGCATCAGCATCACGGGCCGTCGCAGACTCAGGCGGCTGCAATGGAGACTCCAGCGACACCGTGGGCCAGTCTTGCGACCACAGATCAATCGGACGGGCCATGGTGTTACCCAGACGAGCAGCCAGTGCTTCGTACTGAGGGAACATGGCCAAGGCAGGCACGGGCTTGCCGGCCAGCTTGCGACTGATGTAGTCCAGCAGCGCAAAAGACGCCCGTTCGATGTCACGAACAGCGTCTTCTGTGATCGACTGCGGACGATTGACAAACTTTTGCACCAGCGCTTCGCTGGAACGCAGCAAGGTGGCGCCAGCCGTCAGGCCAGACAACTCCAAAGCCCCCACGCCCTGGTGAATTTGCTGGCGGGCCGTACGCAGCACGGCCGGGTCCAGCGCATCCAGATCGGATTGCCCAACTGCAGCTGACTCTTTAAGGCAGCGATTCAGAGCCTTGTGCGCAGAGTCAAGCGACTTACGCAGTTCCTCATGCACCCAAGCCAGGGCGCTGAGGTCATCTGACAGGGGTGAGTTTTGAATGCTGTCCATGGGTCAACGCAGGTCAGGACTCGATCTTGAAACGAGACACCGATTGTTGGAGTTCTTCAGCGGTCTTGGACAGCTCACGAACCAATTGGGTTGTCGAACGGGTACCTTCTCCGGTCTGCTCGGTCACCGCGAAAATGTGCTGGATGTTGGACACCACCACGTTCGCAGATTCGGCTTCGCGCAAGGCTTGGGACGAAATCTGTTCAATCAGTTCAGCCAGTCGACGTGACACACGGTCAATGTCGCCCAGTGCAGAACCGGCCGCGTCAGACAGTCGAGCCCCTTCAACCACACCCTGAGTGGAACGTTCCATAGCGGCCACGGCGTCCTGGGTGTCGGTCTGAATGGTGCGCACCAGAGCGGCAATTTCGCGAGTCGCATCGCCAGAACGTTCAGCCAGACGCTGCACTTCTTCGGCCACCACAGAGAAGCCGCGACCGGCTTCACCGGCGGACGCCGCTTGAATGGCGGCGTTCAAAGCCAGCACGTTGGTCTGTTCGGTAATGTCAGAAATCAGTTCAGTGATTTCACCGATTTCCTGTGACGATTCACCCAGACGCTTGATTCGCTTGGAGGTTTCCTGGATCTGCTCACGGATGGTGTTCATACCGCCGATCGCGTTTTGCACAGCAGACAGACCGGAGTCAGCAGCTGCCAGCGATTGACGGGCCACCTCGGCGGAGTGCTGCGCTTGTGCAGACACTTCGTTAATCCGACCAGCCATCTGGAACACCGATTCACCCGTTTCACGAATTTCGCGCAGCTGTTCGTCAGACGCAGCCAGCAGTTCGGTCGAGGTTGATTCCACCTGTTGCGTGGTTTCAGACACCCGTTGCACCGTGCCTTGCACCTGGGACACCAGCGTACGCAGCTCTTCCACCGTGAAGTTCACCGAGTCAGCGATCGCGCCCGTGATGTCTTCGGTCACCGTGGCTTGTTGGGTCAAGTCACCTTCCGCAACCACTTGCAATTCGTTCATCAATCGCAAAATAGCGGCCTGGTTGGCGTCGTTGACGCGCTTGGCTTCACGCTCCATGCGTTCGGCTTCCTGACGCTGGAATTCAGCGATCTGACGACGATGGGTCTGGTCAGTCAGGAACACACGCAGCAAGCCGTAACCAGCAGCCACGGTGGTGGCCAGGAACAACAAGATCAAAACAATGGTGAAGCCGCCGATACCTGCACCTTGAGCCAGACGCTGTTGAACGTCTTCCAAGCCCTTACGCAAAGGCTCAGAGTCGTCAATGATGGCCACTTGCGCGTCACGCGAAGCCACCAGACCTTGCAGGGTACTCAGAATGAAGGAGGCTTGAGCACGTGTGCCTTCGAACAGCTTTTGCAAAGCTTCCAAGGGCTCACGGATTTCAGGATCCTTGGCTGCAGCCAGCTTCAGATCGCTACTGCCGTTGAGCAAACCTTCCGCGATTTCCTTGAATTCGTTCAAGTCTTTACCGAGCAAGAACACCGCTTCGGTCGACACACCTTCCACGGTCAAGAATTCGTTGGCGGACTTACCAATACGCTGCGTCAGCATGACCATCTGGGTCAAGGCCTTCGATTCAGCCGCACTCAGGTTGCCCTTTTCGATGCGGGCCTGCACGATGCCTTCAGCCAGGTCCAACAGCTCAGACGATTGACTGTTCACCTCACGCAGTGCTTGCGACACCTTGGTCAGCGTGGCTTTTTGCCCTTGCACGTAGTTGGCGTTCTTTTCAGCACGGTCAACCAGAGGCATCAGTGGCATCAATGCGTCTTTGGCGGCACGGGGCACTTCTGTCAGGCCCAACTTGCTATCACCCTGAGCCAAGCCACGCACATTGCTGGCCAGCACTTTCGAGCTCTCAGCCACTTCCTGGAAAGCCTGCGCACGACCCACCAGTGCCTGAGACACCGACTTCGCCAAACGTTGCGACTGCATCAGCGCCTGACCGGTCGCACCCGCTTGCGCAGCACGCTTGTCAGCGGAGTTCACCGCCAGGAAGGCGCTGAACATCAAACCCAACACGCCCACGGCCAACGCACCGCCCAGCACACGCTGCTGGCGGTCAAGACGCAGACCACCAATCACCGGCAAGCCGGATTGGGGCTCTGACAAGACGCTGTCGACAGCGTCGGTCTTTTGCTGACGGTTCTCGTGATAGTCGGGCGGGAACTCGGAGGGGGCGGCCTCAGAGATGATGGAATCGACCGTGGTGGTGTTACCACCGACCTGGATCGTCGACTGATGTTGAGGACTTTGGGTATCCACGGATTGGGCGCCTGTAGCTGTCACAAAGCCTTCAGTGCTCAACGACTCGGGCGCGACCTCTTTGTCGTCTTGCGATTTGCCCAACTCCTTGATTCGACTCAGGAAACTCATCCTATTACTCCAAACAGTCAGTTATGCGCTGCGTGGCGCTTTGTCCAATCAGACATCGACCTTCAAAAAGGCCTCATCTGCCACCAGCGCCGCCAAATCCAGCTCGTACCAGGCGCGCCCTTGAGAATCGACCAATTGCTGGCCGACAAAATGGGGTTTGACCCCTGAAACTTGGGTATTGAGGCTCATGCTGGCTGGGTTACGCAACCCCAGCAGCTTGTCGATCATCAACGCCGAATTCGATTGCAAACCCGCGTTCAAGGCGACAAAGCGACCGGAATCCCGAACACCTAATTCGACCGAACGACGGCCAACACGATCTGTCAAACCCATGAATCCGGCCAAATCGACCACGCCATGCAATTGGCCCCGCAAATTAGCCACACCCATGAACCAGGGGCGACTGTGCGGAGCCGTTTGAATCACAGACAGGGGAAAGATTTCACCAATTTGATCCAGGGGCAACAAAAAACCATAGCCGGCCACGTCAACAGCCAGCCAATTTCGAGTTGGCGCCTGTTCGCGTACCTTTTGAAGCCGCTCAGCCAAACGCTTTTGCAACTCCCTCAGGGCTTCCTTGTTGGCCATCAGATTGTGTGATTGGGTGAAACAACCCTGCACCGATCAGCGCAGGGAAACAGCAAATGCGGCAAAGACCGACTCAAGCCGGAATCAGCCAAACGCCTTTATTTTCGACATTAATTCGTCAGGGTTTACAGGTTTCACGACGTAATCACGCGCGCCCTGTCGCATTCCCCACACGCGATCGGTTTCCTGGTTCTTGCTGGTACACATGATCACCGGCACGTCCACGAATTGAGGATCACGCGTAATGGCACGCGTCAACTGGAAACCATTTTGCCCCGGCATGACCACATCCATCAGGATCAGGTCAGGTTTTTCTTCTTGCAGGCGACGCCAGGCGTCTTCGCCGTTTTCGGCGGTACGCACTTGGTAACCACGCTTGGTCAGCATCTCCGACAGGGCATGCAATTCGGTTTTGGAATCGTCAACAAGCAGTATTTTCTGGATAGGCATATTGAACCTCGATGCGAACCGGAAGGCAGTGCAGGGGCACCACCCATTTGATCCCTGTTTGATTTACTTACTCACAGCCAGCGAACTGTACTGCGCCACTGCCTGAAGCAGTTGGTCCTTGGTAAACGGTTTGGTCAAATAATCCTGCGACCCCACCATTCGACCACGAGCCTTGTCGAACAAACCGTCTTTGGACGACAGCATGATCACCGGCGTAGCCGTAAATCGTGGATTACGTTTGATGATTGCGCAAGTCTGGTAACCATCCAGACGTGGCATCAATATGTCGCAAAAAATGACATCAGGGTCGTGATCATTCACTTTAGACAGGGCATCAAACCCGTCTTCAGCCAACACCACTTCATATCCACCCTGTTTCAGGAAGATTTCCGCGCTGCGTCGGATGGTGTTGCTGTCGTCAATCACCAGGACCTTTTTGGTCGCTGGATTTGCGGAAGTATCAACTTCAGTCACAGACCCGTCCCTTCAACAAAAATGTCAGACTTGAACCATTTCAAAGTCTTCTTTGCGGGCACCACACTCTGGGCAAACCCAGTTCATGGGGACGTCAGCCCAGCGCGTACCCGGAGGAATGCCCTCATCAGGCAGCCCAGCGGCCTCGTCGTAAATCCAGCCACAAATCAGGCACATCCAAGTGTGGAAAGTGTTCACGGTGGTATCTAGCTAGCTTGAATACAATGGGGCGATTGTAGCCACCGCCAATCCAGCAAAACTTCGGGTTTGCAGGCAACGGCTGCCCCTTTTCACGGTTTCACCACATGAATCAGCCCATCACAGGCACCTCAACCGACCTGGCAACCCCTGAGGACCCAGATGCAGCATCGCCCGCCTGTGTGTTGAGCTTCAACACCAATGACCCCAGTGGCGCCAGCGGCATTGCGGCGGACATCGCCACCATATCGGCCATGGGCGCGCACGCTTTACCGGTGATCACCAGCTTGCTGATTCGCGACACCGCCGAGGTGTTTGAGTCTCACGAGATCGATCCAGAGGGCATTGCCGACCAGGCGCGCTCCATTTTGGAGGACGTGACCATCACAGCCTGGAAGGTCGGTTTTCTGGGTGGGGCGGAAGGCGTCAGCGCGGTGGCGGAGATTTTGTCAGACTACCCTGACGTGCCTCTGGTCGCGCATTTACCTAATTTGTCGTGGCTGGACGACGAGGCCCAAATGTCCTATTTGGATGCCTTTAAAGAATTGATTTTGCCGGCCGCATATCTGTTGGTGGGAAACCACAAAACCCTGACGGATTTTCTGTTGCCCGATTGGGATTCTGAGCGCCCCCCCTCCGCCCGTGAATTGGCCGTGGCCGCAGGTGAGGCTGGTTGCGAATATGTTTTGGTGACCGGCATGCAATTGCCCGACCAATTCATCGATAACGTTTTGGCCTCGCCGCAAGGCGCAGTGGCCGGCGAACGCTTCGAGCGCTTTGAAGCCACCTTTGTGGGCGCTGGCGACACCTTGTCTGCGTCCATCGCTGCGATCTTGTCCAGCGGCACCCCGATCGAAGTGGCCATCTCTGAAGCCTTGAGCTTCCTGGATCAAGCCTTGGACTCCGGATTCCGCCCTGGCATGGGCAACGTGGTCCCCGACCGTTTCTTCTGGGCCCTCCCCCCCGGAGAGCAGACTGAAGCCGACGCCGAAGGCGAATCCGGCCCCGAATCCTCTGACGACACACCTCCTGCCCCCACATCACGCCATGTCCACTAATGCAGCACTGTTTGAGCGCGCTCAGCGCTCGATTCCTGGCGGCGTCAATTCGCCCGTTCGCGCATTTCGCGCTGTAGGCGGCACGCCACGTTTCATCAAAAAGGCCTTGGGCGCCTACATCTGGGACGCCGAAGACCAGCAATACATCGACTACATCGGGTCCTGGGGCCCGATGATTGTTGGACACGGCCACCCTGAAGTGCTGGATGCAGTGCAAAAGGCCGTGGTGGATGGTTTCTCATTTGGCGCCCCGACCGAGCGTGAAATCGAGCTGGCCGAAGAGATCTTGAAACTGGTACCCAGCGCCGAGCAGGTTCGCCTGGTCAGCTCCGGTACCGAAGCCGGGATGAGTGCCATTCGTCTGGCACGCGGCTACACAGGCCGCAGCAAGCTGATCAAGTTCGAGGGCTGCTATCACGGCCACGCCGATGCACTGCTGGTCAAGGCAGGCTCGGGCTTGGCCACGTTTGGCCACCCCACCAGTGCCGGCGTGCCTGCTGAAGTGGTGCAGCACACCATCGTGCTGGAATACAACAACATCGAGCAGCTGGAACAAGCCTTCGTCGAGCATGGCCACCACCTGGCTTGCGTGATGATCGAAGCCATTGCCGGCAACATGAACTTCGTGCGGGCTTCGATCCCCTTCATGAAGCGCCTGCGCGAGCTGTGCACCGAATATGGCGCGCTGCTGGTATTCGATGAGGTGATGACTGGCTTCCGCGTGGCCCTGGGCGGCGCGCAGAGCCTCTACGCGCAATGGATCCCAGGCTTCAAGCCCGACCTGAGCGTATTTGGCAAAGTCATTGGCGGCGGCATGCCTTTGGCAGCTTTTGCTGGCCCAGCCGAAATCATGGCGCAATTGGCACCACTGGGGCCGGTTTACCAAGCCGGCACCTTGTCGGGCAACCCTGTTGCCACGGCTTGCGGGTTGGCCACGCTGAAAATCATCCAACGTCCTGGTTTTTACGAAAACCTGGGGCAGCGCACACAGACGCTGATGAATGGCTTGGTCGACACCGCCAAGGGTTGTGGCGTGGAACTGTGCGCCGATAGCTTGGGTGGCATGTTCGGCTTTTTCTTCGCCAATGAATTGCCGCAAAACTACGGTGCCGTGATGGCCAAGGGCAGCGAGCGATTCAACCGCTTCTTCCATGCCATGCTGGACCGAGGCGTGTACCTGGCACCCGCCATGTATGAAGCCGGTTTTGTCAGCGCAGCCCACACCGATGACGACATTGCTCGCACATTGGACGCAGCCAAACAAGCCTTTGGCGAGCTGTAATTCAAGCCCTCACTGACATGCACATTCATATTCTTGGTATTTGCGGCACCTTCATGGGTGGCGTGGCCGCCGAGCGACCAGTTGCGGGCACTCGGCATCGACTTGATCGAAGGCTATGGCGTTGAACAAATCGACCTCAAGCCAGATTTGTTCGTCATTGGCAACGTGGTCTCGCGCGGCAACCCCTTGATGGAAGCCATTTTGGATGCAGGACTGCCCTACACCAGTGGCCCACAATGGTTGAGCGAGAACGTGCTGCAAGGCCGCCATGTTCTGGCCGTGGCCGGCACACATGGCAAGACCACGACCACGTCCATGCTGACTTGGATCCTGGAAGCTTGCGGCTTGCAGCCTGGCTTCTTGGTAGGTGGTGTGCCGCAGAACTTTGGCGTGTCAGCACGTTTGGGCAACACGACCGCAGAAGGAGCCCCAACCGGTGGCCGCCCCTTCGTCATTGAAGCGGACGAATACGACACCGCGTTTTTCGACAAGCGCAGCAAGTTTGTGCATTACCGCCCCCGCACGGCCGTTTTGAACAACCTTGAATTCGACCACGCCGACATCTTTGCCGACTTGGCTGCCATTGAGACCCAGTTTCACCATTTGGTCCGCACCGTGCCTCGCTCAGGGCGCTTGGTGGCCAATGCGCGCGAAGACAGCCTGCAACGTGTTTTGGACCGTGGTTGCTGGAGTGACGTGGCACGCTTTGGCGTGCGCGGTGACACGCCGGGCTTCCGTGCCCGAGGTGAACCCCATGCCTTTGACGTGCTCAAGGCGGGCGTATTGGTTGGCCGCGTCGAATGGAGCCTACTGGGTGAGCACAACCAGATGAACGCACTGGCTGCGATTGCCGCAGCCGAACACGTCGGCGTAACGCCTCAAGCGGCGTGTGAAGCCTTGAGCCAGTTTGCCAACGTCAAGCGCCGGCTTGAATTGAAAGGCGAAGTGCGCGGCATCACCGTTTACGACGATTTTGCGCACCACCCAACAGCCATCCGCACCACAGTGGACGGCTTGCGTCGCAAAGTAGGCCCGGATCACCGCATCCTGGCTGTGTTCGAGCCTCGCTCCAACACCATGAAGCTGGGCACCATGAAGGCCTTGCTTCCCTGGTCTTTAGAGGATGCAGACCTGTCGTTCTGCCACAGCGGTGGTTTGGGCTGGGATGCCAACGAAGCCTTGTTGCCCATGGGCGATCAAGCTGTGGTGGCCGACAACATTGACACCCTGGTGGCCAAGGTCGTCAAAGCAGCCAAGCCCGGCGATCAGATCTTGTGCATGAGCAACGGCGGCTTTGGCGGCATTCACGACAAGCTGCTCAAAGCGCTGGCTTGATCACCTGAGTGAGTAGCCTGAGGCCCAAATAAATCCACTTTGTCCGTGATCAGGCCGTCCAGGCCTGCGGCCTTCAGCTCCTGAGCCCGCTCGGGCTCGTTGACGGTGTAGGTCATGGCCTTGATGCCGGCTTGGTGGATTTGGGCGATTCGCTCTGCGTTGAGGTAGGGGTGGTGCACCACCAAGGCCACACAACCCAGTTCTGTGACTTGATCCAGCCAATCATCGGCCCAAGCCTCCAGCAGCAGCGCTCGCGGCAAGTCAGGCTGGGCCCTTTGCGCCGCGCGTAAAGCATCCACCTCGAACGAGCTGAGCAAAGGCTGAACCGCTGCCCCCATCCACAGCCGCGCCACCTCATTGGCAACCACTTCGCCGCAGCGCACATCGTCGCCCGGCCCGGGCTTGATCTCCAGGTTCACCATCAGCTGATTAGCCTGTAACCAGCGCGATAAGGCACCCAAGCGCAGCAAAGGCTCCCCCGCATATGCCGGGCTGTGCCAACTGCCTGCGTCCAGATAAGACAAATCGGCCCAATTTCGCTCCACCGCCACGCCTTGGCCATCAGTCGTCCGATCCAATTTTGGATCATGCAACAGGTAGGCCTCTCCATCGGCGCTGAGGGTGACATCGCACTCGAACATGGCAAACCCATGCGAGGCACCCAACCGAAAGGCCGACAAGGTGTTCTCAGGCGCCAACTTGCCTGCGCCGCGATGCGCAATCCAGTAGGGATAGGGCCAAGCTGCCAAAACGGACGATGGATGGGACTTTTGAGAGGAATTCATGCCACTGAGCATAGGCCAGAACAACCCTTTCGATGCCCTTGAAACGATCAGGACTTCCCCCGTTTGGTAACATCCCCCCTCAGGCGCGAAATACCAAATCCCTGTCCGCGCTGGGTACGCTTCAAACGAGCCCGGCGCGTTGACCTTTTGTTCAACGGCCTTTTCGCGTCTGGCGCACTCATGAACGCACCGACAGAGTTGACTCACATGACCGCCCAGGCCGCTGCCCATCTGCATGACGGTCAGCCGCGCTTGCGCGAGATTCCTTATAACTACACCTCCTTCTCGGACCGCGAGATCGTCCAGCGTCTGCTGGGCCAACGCGCCTGGGAAGTGTTGAGCCTGCTTCGCACCGAGCGCCAGACCGGCCGCTCCGCCCGCATGCTCTACGAAGTGTTGGGAGACGTCTGGGTTGTCCAGCGCAATCCCTACCTGCAAGACGACTTGCTGGACAACCCCAAGCGCCGCGGCCAGTTGATCGATGCCCTGCACCATCGCCTAGGCGAAGTCGACAAGCGCCGCCAACCCTCAGCCGACGCCGGCAGCGACGCATCCCGCGATGCCTTGGTTGGCGAATTGCTGACAGCCGCCCGCAACGCGGTGGATCGCTTTGCCAAGAACTTCGACCAGATGGGCGCTTTGCGTGAGCGCACGACCAAGGTCCTGGGCAAAGTCACCAAGGGCGACAACATCAAGTTTGATGGACTGAGCCGTGTGGCTCACGTCACCGATGCGACCGACTGGCGGGTGGAATACCCCTTTGTGGTCCTGACACCGGACAGCGAAGAAGAGATGGCCGCCCTGGTCAAGGGCTGCGTCGAACTGGGCCTGACCATCATCCCGCGTGGGGGTGGTACCGGCTACACCGGTGGCGCCGTGCCGCTGACCTGGAAGAGCGCGGTCATCAA
>JBDKHX010000053.1:0-8084 GCA_039797415.1 Pseudomonadota bacterium
GGCGCGTCCTTGCCGCCTCCACCGCAAGCGGTCAGCAACGTCAGGCTACTCAGCAAGCTGAGGGTCAGGGTGTTCAGTCCTGGACGGAGGGCGTGGCGTTTCATCATGTGATCCCGTTCACTTATCTTTGCATTGGCGGCAATTGTGCCTACGGGGTCTGTTTTGGTGTGTACGGGTCCCCCCCAACTTTGTGCGTGTTTCTGCTAGGTGCCCCGCATTCAGGGGGCGCCCAAATGGGCGGTAAAAGTGTGAAATTCGGACTTTGTGATCCTGGTTTGCGAGATGTGGAAGGGTGCCCTCGCTTAAGTTTGGGTACTTTCGTGACGAGAACCCCGTGTCAAGCAAAAAAACACGGGACCGCCACGGATGTTCAATCAGATCACTGCCTTTGCGCGCCGAACGGTGGGCAAGCTGCCACCTTGGGGCTGGGGTGTGTGCTGTTTGTTGACGGTGCTGGGCTTGATGGTGACTTATCAGGCCTATCTCCATGCCAGCCGGATGGAGGCAGCCGCCATTCGCATGCAGTTCGACCGGGAGGTCGATGATGCAATGGAGGAGTTGCGTGGGCAATTGCAACTGCATGAGCAGCTGCTGTTTGCCGCCGCAGCAATGCTGGAGCGTGATCCCGATACGGATCATGTCGCTTGGCAACGATTTACGCAAACCATTCGACTGAGTGAGCGGTATGCCGGGACGAGGGGTTTGGGTTACGTTCGCTGGACACCATCATCCGATCTCGGCAAGTTTGAATCGCAAGCTCAAACGGGTGATGGCCGTATTCACGCGATTTATCCGGAGGGGATGAGGCTTGCGTATTCTCCAGTCGCGTTGTTGCAGCCCTTGGATGATGCGCACGCCAAATCATTGGGTTTTGATGTGATGTCCGAGCCGCTTCGTCACAGCGCCTTGATCAAGGCGCGAGACACGGGGCAAGCAGCCATGACGGCGGCTGTGAAGCTGACCTGTCAAGATCCCGGTGATGAAAATGCTGCGACGGTGATGTACGTGCCGGTATACCGTGCCGGTATGGACCGAGGGACGGCGCAACAGCGCCGTTTGGCACTGCAGGGCTGGGTATTCAGTCCCTATGTGTTGGGTGAGTTCATGGCCGTGGTAGCCAGGCATGCGCCTGATTTGATGATTCAGGTTCAGGATGGCGCCCAAGCAGCGGACGCGAAGACTTTGTATCAGGCGCGTCGAGCCGAGTTGGATGCATGGGATCAATACGAGCCGCTGTTTGATGTGCGGCGAACCCTGACTGTTGGCCAACGCGATTGGTCGGTGCGCTTTGTGCCTTTGCCAAGTTGGGGGGCGGGTCGTGTCCAGCCCATGTCGCGGTTGCATTTGTTGACGGGCTTCATCCTCACGTTTTCTGGTGTGGGATTTTTGGCCTTTTTGATCGGCCACCGCGCCCATGCTTTGCGGTTGGTGCAACAAGCAACCCGAGCCTTGGGCAACAGTGAAGCCAAATACAAACAGTTGGTCGAGGCGCAAAGCGACTTGATTGCGGTGATCGCATTGGACGGCACTTTGCGTTATGCCAATCAGGCTTGCGCCCGATTTCTGGGTGTGGCGCCTGAAGCCTTGGTAGGGCGCTGCCTGTACGATTTGGTTTGGGCGACCGAGTCAGAGCAAATCCGTCTGCATGTGGCGCAATTGCTCGATGAGCATTTGGTGGCAACTGCAGAGCACCGCGTCGTTGATGCTTCAGGTCGTGAACATTGGATTGCTTGGACCAGTACGCTGCAAGAGTCCCCGCTTGATGCAGATTTGCAGGTGCATCTGGTGGGGCGAGACATGACGGATCGGCATTTGCTGGAGTCGCAACTCAAGGATCGCGAGCAGCGCTATCGCGGCTTGTTCGATCATCTACAAGCCGGTTTTGTCTTGGCAGAGGTCATCCTGGATGATGTGGGCATGGTGGCCGATTTCCGCTTTTTGGCCATCAATGGTGCGTTTGAGCAGATGACAGGATGGCAGGCCAGTCGGGTGTTGGGCCATCGTGCGCGCGAGCTCAATCTGGTCGGTGCGGATGAATTGAACTTGTGGGTTAGAAGCTTTGGCCGGGTTGCACAAGGCAAGGGCAACTTGCAGTTTGACCGTTTGTCGAAAACGTTTGGAAAATGGTTGGACATCGTGGCCTACCGACCTGCGCCGTTGCAGTTTGCTTTGGTCGTGCATGACACCACCGAGCGACATATGGCGCAGGAGGCCCAGCGCGCGCAAGCGGAGGCCGAGGCTGCCAATCGTGCCAAGTCACAATTCTTGGCCAACATGAGTCACGAGATCCGCACGCCACTCAATGCCGTTTTGGGTTGTGCCCAAATTGGCTTGCGCGACCATGCCAGCGAGCCCAGTCATGTGCTGTTCAAGCGCATTCGGGATGCGGGGCAACATTTGCTCGGAGTGGTCAATGATGTGCTGGACTTTTCGAAAGTGGAGGCTGGCAAATTTGAAGTCGATGCCATGCCCACGCAGTTGAGTAAAGTGATCCACGGCGCCATGGACATGGTGCGTGATCGGGCGATCGGCAAGAAGTTGGTGTTGGATGCAGAGATCTCTGACCAGGTTCCGCCCTGGTTGCTGCTCGATGGCATGCGTGTGGAGCAAGTCTTGGTGAATTTGCTTTCAAACGCTGTCAAGTTCACCGAACGGGGTGGCGTGAACGTGCGTGTTTCTGTTGAAGACGAGCGCCTCATGATCAGGGTCATCGATAGCGGTCTGGGCATGACGCCGGACCAAATGGCACGGATTTTCAGCCCCTTTGAACAAGCGGACAAATCGATCACGCGTCAGTTTGGCGGAACAGGTTTGGGTTTGGCCATCAGCGCCAATCTGGTCACCTTGATGGGGGGCAGCCTGTCCGTTAAAAGCGACCTGGGCCAGGGGTCTTGCTTCAGCATGAGCTTGCCATTGCTGCCCTGTGAGCCCGTTGTGGGTGATGTGGCTCGTGACGACCTACCTGCCCAAATCTTGCAAGGGCGGCGCATCTTGGTTGTCGATGATGTCGAAGTCAACCGCATGATCATCGAAGACATGCTGAGCTACCGCGGGGCCACGGTATTGTTGGCGGAAGAGGGTCAGCAAGCCCTTGATCTGATCCAGCAGATGGGGGCCGAGCACTTTCATGCTGTCTTGATGGATTTGCAGATGCCTGTGATGGACGGCATCACCGCTGCCGAGCGCTTGCGCCATATGGCGCCTGGGTTGCCGGTGATTGCTTTGACAGCACATGCATTTGCCGAGGAACGTGATCGATGCCTGGCTGTGGGCATGGTCGATCATGTATCCAAGCCGGTTGAAGAGTCTGTTTTGATTCGAACAGTTGCCACGCACTGTGGCGCCTCGTCGATGGCCGTGGCCTCGGAGCCCGCCCCGGTCGTGTCGGAAGACACATCCCCGGGGCCGATTGACGCACTAGATTGGGATGGCTTGGTGGCGCTGTACGGAAAAAAGCCAGGCTTGTTGCAACGTGCCGTGCAATCGGTGCTGCAGCACAATGAATCGACGGCTGACAAGATCAGGCAGGCGGTTGCACAGCAAGATCTGGATACGCTGGTGTTTGTGGCGCACAGCCTCAAGGGGGTGGCCGGTAATATTCGTGCCCCCCAATTGAGGCAATTGGCCAGTGAGGCTGAACAGGCGGCTCGTCGGCATGAGCCGCAAGCCGGGCCGTTGTGTTTAGCCCTGGCCAAAGGGCTAGAGCAATTACTGATCCAGTTATCCGCAAAGCTGGACCAATGGCAAGCGGTCACGCATTGAGTCAAGAGGAATAGGCAGATGAGTCAAGGTTGTGTATTGATCGTGGATGATGAGCCGATCAATCTGGTGCTGCTTGAATCCTTGCTGGAGGATCACTACCAAGTCAAATCAGCCAGCAGCGCCCAGGAGGCATGGGACATCTGCCAGTCCGATGCGCCAGGGATCGATGTCATCTTGTCGGATGTCTTGATGCCGGGCATGAGTGGGTACCAACTGTGTCAAGCACTCAAAAGCCACGCAAGCACCAAAGACATTCCCGTTTTACTGGTCAGCAGTCTGGACGGTGAGGATGACCAGGTTGTGGGCTTGAACGCCGGCGCGGCAGACCTGATCAACAAGCCCTATTCACCAGACCTATTACTGACGCGGGTTCGAACGCAAATGCGCATCAGAAAAATGAGCCTGACATTGCAGGCTCATGGCTGGGTGGAAGCGCCATAAAACGGGCGCTGCGCGCGGGTCAACCGCCCTTGAGTTTGGTGATGACCTGTTCGAGCCGAACTTCGATGCGGTCACCTTGTTCAAACACGGCCATGGTTTCTTTGATGCTGTGATTGATGGTGTTGAGCAAGGCGTCTTCTTGTGAATTGGTCAGCCCCAAAGAGATCAGCAAGGTTTCAATGTCAGAGACCATGTCACGCAATACCAAGTTGACCTTCTCGCGGTGGATGCGTTGTTCGGCATTGAGGTCCAGCAAGGCATCTCGCGTCAGGTCCACCAGCATTTGTTGTTGATCGACGCTGCCAGCCTTGGTTTCTGCATCAATGGCTTTGATGCGGGCTGATGCACCTTCAGCCAGCAAGGCGATGTTGTCCCGGGCCCGGCCATGGCGCTCAGCCTCTTCTCGGTCCATGTGGGCGGGGTGATTTTCGGGCAGCAGATTGCGGACCAGTAAAAGCACATTACCGTAATTGAAAACGGTGTTGGTGCCCAAGTTTTGCAAGCCGACATTGCTGCCGCTTTTTTGCACGTGGGTCAGGATCGAGTCTTCCAGTGCGCTGCAATTGGTCGGGCCCGTTGTGCTGATCACGCCAGCGTGCCCAATCAGTCGCAAGCAGCCTTCAAATTCAAAACGTGTCAGGGCTTGAAACAGTGCATCGGCCACACCTTGATAGGTGTTGGCCAAATTCGCACCCTTCATGAAGTCGAGCACCACGCCCACTTCACCGTACATGTTGGCCGAGGCCATGGCCGCGTCCATCACGTCGTTGACTTGGCCGTTCAGCTCTTTTTGGCGTGCGGCTTGCACCAGCAACACACTGATTTTGGCCTTCAGTTCATCGGGCTGATAGGGTTTGATCAGATAGTCATCGCCACCGGCCTCGTAGCCTTTCAGCCGTTCGTCAATGCTGGATCGTGCCGACAAGAAAATGACCGGAATCTCGGCAGTCGAGGGATCTTCTTTGAGAAAGTGACAGGTCTCATAGCCATTGGGCGAGGGCATGTCCACATCCAGCAAAACGAGGTCAATGTCCTGCTCGTTGGCAATTTGGATGCCTTCCGTGCCACCCGGGGCGACGGAAACCTCGTAGTCGTCAGATAAGACGGCGTCCAGCATCTCACGCATGATGGGGTCATCATCTGTGATCAGGATGTGGGGTCGCTTACTCATGGCCATTCCCTTCGGATTATTGGAAGCAATTTGTAGGGGCATTCTGACGAATGCGCCGAGCTTGCAATATGGCGGATTTCAGCATGTGCCAAACCTCCAAAAAGCACCCGGAAAATACGGGAACTGCCTCCGTATTCAGTGTTGGCGGCGTTGGGTCATGGCTTGACCCAATAAATTCAATTGATATTCGGACAAATATCGGGCGTGGGGATAAACCAAGGTTTCTTCATCCCGTGCGTGTCGAGGATATTGTTCGGCAAATTCGGGTAATTCGGAAGGGGGCTGGGCCGTGGTTCCAGCCGCTATGTCCGCCAGCCAGGCGCGCACGGCATGCCACAAGCTGGCCAAACGGGCGTGCTCGTCTGTGAGCCTGTGAATGTGCTCGCTCACAGTGGCATCGTTCAAGGCAAGCAGGGCCGGGTACAAGTCCTCGTCTTCATCGGCATGGTGAAGTGGCGCAGCCAGATCAAAGTACCTCATGACCGCTTTGGCGGCGTCTTGCGCTTGTTGATCGGCCCCGTGCGCTTTGATGTGGTCGGCAATCCGCACGCTCAACTTGGCAAAGTGACGGACTTTGTCGTGGCATGCCTGCAGCATCTCCATGGGGTCTTCAAACGAGGGGGGCGGGGTGTGCAACAAGGCCATGGCATGTTTATACCGGGCATCTGAACATGGGGCCATAGTTCCACCGGCGGATGTTCAACAAACGTGAAAGCCCCTAGATTTGGCCAACTGCCAAAAGAGTATTGCCTCCCATGCCTGCCCTGATCGACCCGTTCCAACGCCGCATTGACTACCTGCGCGTGTCCGTGACCGACCGTTGTGATTTGCGCTGTACTTACTGTCTGCCCAAAGGCTTCAAAGGTTTTGAGGAGCCCGCGCACTGGCTGACACACGATGAAATGACACGTCTGGTGGGCTTGTTCGTGTCGTTGGGGGTCAAAAAAGTCAGGCTGACGGGTGGGGAGCCTTTGCTCCGTCGTGGCATCGTGACCTTGTCATCTCAATTGGCTGCCCTGCCGGGGCTGATGGATCTGTCCTTGTCCAGCAATGGGACGCAGTTGGCGCGTCATGCCGCTGACTTGTACGCAGCAGGCGTGCAGCGGCTCAACATCAGCCTGGATTCTTTGGATGAAACCTGTTTTGCGCGCATCACCGGGCGTGACTGCCTGACAGACGTGCTCAGTGGTTTGCGGGCGGCCAAGCAGGCGGGTTTTTCGCCCATCAAGCTCAATATGGTGGTGCAAGCCGGTGTCAACGTGGCCGAGGTGGAGCGCATGGTGGCGTTTGCCTTGGAGCATGGATTCATCTTGCGCTTGATCGAACCCATGCCCGTTGGCGATACGGGGCGCGCCACCAAGGGCATCGACTTGTCCGCCTTGGGCGAGACCTTGGCCCAAAGCCATGGCCTGATCCCCCAAATTTTGGGGCAAGGTGCAGGCCCAGCTAGATATTGGCGTGCCACCCAGGGCGACATGAGCCTGGGGGTGATCACGCCGATGTCGCAACACTTTTGCGCCAGTTGCAATCGTGTTCGTCTGGGGGTGGATGGCACCTTGTACCTGTGTCTGGGTCAAAATGACAGGGTAGATTTGGGGCGCATGATGCGGCGCGGTGCCAGCGATGAAGAATTGATCGCGGCCATCCATGCAGGCATCGCGGCCAAACCAGAACGTCACGAATTCAACGAGCGCCCCGATCAGGTGGTGCGCTTCATGTCACAAACCGGGGGATGAAATGCAAGAGCAGGATCGATCAAATGGCCTAGGGCTGGCATCGAAGCTCTTGGCAATTGGGTCGGTCTTCTTGCTCTTGGCTCTGGCTTCAATTGGCTTGACCTTGTGGGTCACATGGCAACTTGAGGGGGGCGCGGCGGCGGTCAACGAGGCTGGCCGCATGCGCATGCGCAGCTACCAATTGGCCTTGATGCTGACCCAGCAAGACATGCGCCCGGATGCGGGAGTTTGATGCCACCTTGCAGTTACTACGGACGGGAGACCCTGCTCGGCCTCTGTTTGTACCGTGGAATCACGACACCCGTGCCCGCATTGAGGCCATCGACACCGACTGGCGTTTGCTTCGCCAAGACGCCGAACGTGTCGCTGCAGGGCAGCCCATGCCCGTTGATTTTTTGCCTCGCGTGGACCATGTGGTGACACGCATTGACGCGTTTGTGTCGGCCATTGAAAAGCACCTGGCGCGTTGGACGGCCATGTTGCACACCTTTCAGCTCGCCATGATGGCCTTGGCCATTCTCAGCGCCTTGGCATTGCTGTATGTCGGCCACGTGGTGGTGCTGGAGCCGGTGGCACGTTTGCAGGCCGGTTTGAGACGTGTGCAAGAAGGGGCGTTTGACACGCGTGTGAACATCCATTCCTCTGATGAAGGGCGTTTGACACGCGTGTGAACATCCATTCCTCTGATGAAATTGGTGCATTGGCCAATGGCTTCAACGCCATGGCCGAAAACCTGCAAGGCTTGTATGCCAGCTTGGAGGACAAGGTTCGTGAAAAAACCGCTGCGTTGGAGTTACGCCAGCAACGCTTGAGTGCTTTGTATGAAGTGGCGGCCATGGCGGCCAGGGCTGAAAATCTGGAAACCTTGTCTCAGGGTTTTGCCAAACAGATTCGGCGCATCGCACATGCCGATGCGGTGGCCATCCGATGGTCTGATGAGGCCAATGAGCGGTATGTGCTGCTTGCCAGTGATT
>JBDKHX010000054.1:0-7229 GCA_039797415.1 Pseudomonadota bacterium
GACGATGCTGGCGACAAGGTCATCCGCGGCAAGGTGTCTCGTCAGGATCTGGCCAAACACGTGGGTGCTTCCCGCGAAATGGTCAGCCGCGTGATGAAGGACCTGGAAGAGCGTGGTTTGATCGAAACCCAAGACACCGGCAGCGTCGTGCTGCGTGAACGTCTGGTTGCAGCGGCGTAACTGCCAAGCACCCAAAATGCCCGCACAATGCGGGCATGACGTTTCCTCTGGGTTCACTTCGTTCTGGCGCTTCCTCTGAAGCGCGTGGCGGCGAGCGTCCATCTGACGCCGCCGCTTCTGTTCGTGTCACCGGTCGTTTGAACCGGCATGTGGCCATGCAGGCTCCTGAGCCTGTTGCGCCGACTGACACGGGGGTAGGGCATCCCGCCCGATTGTTGATTGGCGCGGTTGTGTGGGTGTTGTGCTTCTTGGCACTGCTCAGTCACAACGCACTCGATCCCGCTTTCACCACTTCCGGGCAAAACCCTGAACCGACCAATCTGGTTGGGCACCTGGGTGCCTACGCCTCCGACATTGCCCAATTCTTATTCGGCTATTCCGCTTGGTGGGGTTTGCTCGTCGGTGCGCGAGTCTGGTTGAGCGAGTTGGCCGTCTGGCTGCGTCGAGACACCTCCGTCACGGTTGGCAATGCGGTGCCTCACGCCGCTCAGGCTGTCGCGCATGAGTTCCCCCGTTGGCGCTTTTGGTTGGGTGTGGTCTTGCTGATGACAGCCAGTTGTGCCTTGGAGTGGTCGCGTCTGTATCGCAATGAGTTGTCTTTGGCTGGCGAGCATGCTGGCGGCATCCTGGGCTTGTACCTGGGGCAGGTAGGCGGCAAATGGCTGGGCTTCAATGGCTCCGGCGTGTTGTGGATTGCCATGTTGGTTGCGGGTGCATCCATGGCCTTGCGGTTTTCCTGGCTGGATTTGGCCGAACGCATTGGTGCTTTGGTCGATCGTTTGCGTGAACAACGCGTGGCGCAGCGTGAGGTTGAGCAAGACATCCGCATTGGCGAGCAAGCCACCATCGAGCGTGAGCGAGTTTTCGAGGAAGTCCGGCAAGAGGCGCCTGTCGAGCCGATTCCTCTGATCATTGAAAAGCCCGTTGTCGAGGTGCCCAAGTCCGAGCGTGTCGTCAAAGAAAAGCAAACCGACATGTTTGGCGGTGGCGCGGACACGACCTTGCCTCAGATCGATTTGCTGGATGCTGCCAGCGGTCCTCTGGAAACCATGACCCCCGAGTCTTTGGAGATGACTTCTCGCATGATCGAGAAGAAGCTCAAAGACTTTGGCGTGGAAGTGAAGGTGATTGCAGCATCGCCTGGCCCTGTCATCACGCGCTACGAGATCGAACCCGCCACAGGCGTCAAGGGCTCCCAAATCGTCAACTTGGCCAAAGACTTGGCTCGGTCCTTGTCACTGGTGTCCATTCGCGTGGTCGAGACGATTCCTGGCAAGAACCTGATGGCCTTGGAGTTGCCCAATGCCAAGCGCCAGATGATCCGTCTGGCTGAAATCCTCGGCTCGCAGGTCTACAACAATGCGTCGTCCATGCTGACCATTGGTCTGGGCAAAGACATCATCGGCGCTCCTGTGGTGACGGATCTGGCCAAGATGCCGCACTGCCTGGTGGCAGGTACAACGGGTTCGGGTAAGTCTGTGGGGATCAATGCCACCATCTTGAGCTTGCTGTACAAGGCTGAAGCCCGTGATGTACGCTTGATTTTGATCGACCCCAAGATGCTGGAAATGAGCGTCTACGAAGGCATTCCGCATTTGCTCTGCCCGGTTGTGACGGACATGAAGCAAGCGGCCAATGCCCTCAATTGGGCTGTGGGTGAAATGGAGCGCCGCTACAAGCTCATGAGCAAGATGGGCGTGCGTAACCTGGCTGGCTACAACAAGAAAATTGATGAAGCCAAAGCCCGTGGTGAGTTGATCCCCAACCCATTCAGCCTGACGCCGGATGAGCCGGAGCCCCTGGATCGGTTGCCGTTCGTGGTCATCGTGATCGACGAATTGGCTGACCTGATGATGGTGGTGGGTAAGAAGATCGAAGAGCTGATTGCCCGATTGGCGCAAAAGGCGCGCGCTGCGGGTGTGCACTTGATCTTGGCGACACAACGCCCCAGCGTCGACGTCATCACGGGTTTGATCAAGGCCAACATCCCCACGCGTATCTCCTTCCAGGTCTCCAGCAAGATCGACAGCCGTACCATCCTGGATCAGATGGGCGCCGAAGCGCTGCTGGGGCAGGGTGACATGTTGTACTTGGCGCCGGGCACCGGTTTGCCGGTGCGGGTGCACGGGGCCTTTGTCAGTGACGATGAAGTGCACCGGGTTGTGGAGTACCTCAAGTCCAAGGGCGAGCCCAACTACATTGAGGGCATCTTGGAAGGCGGCTCTTTGAGCGACGAGGGCAGCAACCTGGATGGCTCGCCATCCGGTGGTAGCGATGGTGAATCAGACCCGATGTACGACAACGCGGTGGCCATCGTGTTGCAGCACCGCAAGGCATCTATCTCGCTGGTTCAGCGGCATTTGCGCATTGGTTACAACCGCGCAGCCCGTTTGCTGGAACAAATGGAAAAGTCTGGACTCGTATCCAGCATGGCTACCAATGGCAACCGCGAACTGCTGGTCCCCAACCGGGGTGGCGAAGGCGGTGCCACGGCGGCTCCTTGGGATGCATGAGCATCCCCTTCAGACCCAATACTGATCAATACATGAGCAAAAAAATGTGGGGCGCCGTCATCGGCGCCAGCTTGATGGGCTGGGTTGCAACTGCGCAAGCCGACGGTGTGGACACCTTGCGATCCTTCGTGAAGGACGTCAACTCGGGGCGAGGCGCATTCACACAAGTGGTGACCTCGCCAGATGGCAAGCGCGTGCGCAAGTCTTCAGGCAGCCTGGAATTTCAGCGCCCGAATAAATTCCGCTTCACCTATCAGACGCCTGCAGAGCAAGTCATCGTCGGTGACGGACAAAAAGTGTGGATGTGGGATGCGGACTTGAATCAAGTCACAGTGCGGCCGATGACCCAAGCCATGGGGTCCACGCCTGCCGCCCTGTTGGCGGGCGGCTCTTTGGAAAAAGACTTCGTGCTGAAGAACGTCGCTGCGTCTTCGTCAAATGCGGCGGCCGCGACCTCGGCGGGCTCACAACTGAGTTCAACAATCGAATGGGTGGAGGCCCTGCCGCGTAACAAGGACGGGCAGTTCCAGTCGGTTCGAGTGGGTTTTCGCGGCCCCAACTTGGCCGCACTCGAAATTCTGGACAGCTTTGGGCAGCGGTCCAGGTTGGATTTCGCGCAGTTTGAAGGCAAGGTGACCTTGCCAGCTGCGCGATTCCAGTTCACGCCGCCCACAGGGGCGGACGTGCTCAATCAGCCTTGATCAGTCTTCGCGCTTGGCAAAGCCAGGGCGCTTGCTGCCACCGAAGCTAGGCTTTGGGCCCTTGAAGCCAGGCTTGGCGCCAAATGCGGGCTTGCCACCAAACGCAGGCTTGCCGCCACCGTTACCAGGGCGTTGACCGAAAGGCTTGTCACCAAACGCTGGGCGGTCGCCGCCACGGTCATTGCGATCGCCAAATGGGCGGTCACCGAACGGACGCTCAGCGCGTTGTGGACGATCACCGAATGGCTTGTCGCCAAACGGACGATCAGCGAATGGACGCTTAGGGCGATCGCTACCGAAGTTGCCGAAGCCACCACGGTCTTGATTTTCAAAGCGAGGCGCACGGTCTTCACGCGGAGCAGCAAAGCCACCGCGATCACCGCCACGGTCGCCACCGAAGCCGCCACGATCGCCGCCGAAGTTGCCGCGATCACCACCACCAAAACCACCACGGTTGCCACCAAAACGTGGGCCACGGTCATCACGGCGAGGGCCGCCGAAGCCGCCACGATCACCACCGCGAGGGGCGCCGCGTTCAGCTTGCAGCTTCATCTTGGGTTCCAGACCTTCGATGACGGACTCAGGAATGCGTTGCGTGGTGAAGCGCTCAATGCGACGAACCATCGGCACGTCACGGCGTTCAGCCAAAGTCACAGCCAAACCGCTGCGGCCAGCACGACCGGTACGGCCGATGCGGTGAACGTAATCTTCCGGCTTCATTGGCATGCCGTAGTTGATCACGTGGGTGATCGTAGGCACGTCGATGCCGCGAGCGGCCACGTCAGTGGCAACCAGCACGCGCAGTTGACGCGAACGCAGTGCTTGCAGCACGCGGTTACGACGACCTTGTGGCATGCCGCCATGCAAGGCAGCAACAGCGTGGCCCATGTCAGCCAAACGGTCAGCCAGGATGTCGGCATCGCGTTGGGTGCTGGTGAACACCACAGCTTGGTCCACTTCCTTGGTGGTCAACAGGTGATCCAGCAAGTCATTCTTGTGGGCCAGTGTGTCAGCCAGGTGCAGGCGTTGTTCGATGTTGTCGTGGCTGTCTGTGTGAGAGGCCACAGCAATGTTCACGGCATCAGCACGTGTCAGGCGTTGAGCCAGTTGGCCCACGTGACCGGCAAACGTCGCGCTGAACATCAGTGTTTGACGTTCTGCTGGTGTTTGTTCAGCGATGGCTTCGATGTCATCGATGAAGCCCATGTCCAGCATGCGGTCGGCTTCGTCCAGAACCAGCACTTCCAGGTTGGACAGCACGGCAGCGCCTGTACCCAGGTGATCCAACAGACGGCCAGGTGTGGCAATCAGCACATCCAGAGGGCCCTTCAAGGCCTTCAATTGGGCGCCATAAGGCACGCCGCCCACGATGGTGGCCACGCGCAGACCTTGCAAATGCTTGCCGTAGGTCGATGCAGCCTTGGCAACTTGCATGGCCAATTCACGAGTTGGTGCCAACACCAGAACGCGAGGACCGTGTACCTTGCCTTTTTCACGACGCTTGTTGTCGCCACGGGCAGCAACAATGCGCTCCAGGGCTGGCAGCATGAAGGCGGCAGTCTTGCCGCTACCTGTGCTGGATGCGACCAACAGGTCAGCGCCATTCATGGCAGCAGGAATGGCCTGTACTTGAACGGTGGTTGGGTGTGTGTAGCCGGAGTCAGTCAGTGCCTTGCACAGGTCTGAACTCAACCCCAGGTCGCTGAACTGAACTGCGCCGTCATCCACTTCAACAGCGTCGTCGAAGTTGGTGGGGGTATCGATTTCTTGATTCATGTAACTCTTTCAAGCCAAAACAAAGCGCTGCCACTTGCCCGAAAAATGGGCAAGAAACAAAACGCCACGACCAAGGCCCGACATGAAAGTCTGGCGCCCTGGATCAGGGTGGGGTCGCTATGGTGATCGTGTCCGTACTTCGTGACAGGCGCACGCGGCGCTGAGTCATCACGGTGAGTCGGTTGTTAGCGACGGCATCGCCGCCAACCGGAACTCAAGACACGTATGTGATTGGCACCCGACGGTGCAATCCGGCTTGAAAAGGTCAGAGGGGATGAACGAATAAGTAAGGGATTGTCCCATACTTGTTTCGTTTTGTCTACACCCCTCTTGCAAATGACTTGAGGGCTTAGTCCGGACGGACCATGGACAACTCAATCGTGCGGTGGCGTCCACGCAAAGCAATGTCCACCACGACGGGGATCAAAACCAGTGAAAGCAGGCCGATGGTCAACATGATGTACCTCTGATTTGATGAGTTTTAGTGCGTCCAGCATGCGCTGATTGCGCACGATCCAAATCAGGATAAACCTTCATCAAATTGTCATATTCGATTGACTGAGCTGCGCGTGTGAACCTGCTGCGACAATCGTGTCATGCAAGAGAGTCTGTTGCCCGAATCTGATCCCAAGCCAGTGAACCCAACGTCTGCGCATGCCCCGTTGGCAGAGCGTTTGCGTCCTCGTTCATTGGACGATGTGGTGGGGCAAGATCACCTGCTGGGTGAAGGGCAACCCCTGCGTGTGGCCTTTGAATCTGGCCAGCCCCATTCGATGATCCTGTGGGGCCCGCCCGGTGTGGGTAAAACCACCTTGGCCCGTTTGATGGCCTTGGCCTTTGACGCTCAGTTTTTGAGCATCTCCGCCGTGCTTGGTGGTGTCAAAGACATTCGCGAGGCGGTTGAGCAAGCCTTGGTGGCGCAAAAAGCAGGCCGCCGCACGATTGTGTTTGTCGACGAAGTCCATCGCTTCAACAAAGCACAGCAAGATGCTTTCTTGCCGCATGTCGAATCAGGTTTGTTCACCTTCATTGGCGCGACCACTGAAAACCCATCCTTTGAGGTTAACGCGGCGCTCTTGTCTCGCGCAACGGTGCATGTGCTTCGAGCTGTAGACGAGCAAGCCATGTCGGCCTTGTTGGACAAAGGCCAAGCTGCATTGAGTGGTCCAGCGTTGACGCCTGAAGCGCGCACGCGATTGATCGCTTATGCCGATGGCGATGCCCGTCGTGTGCTCAACACCTACGAGACCCTGGCAGGCATGCTCAAGGGTCGGGATCTCATTGATGAGCCCACGCTTGAGCGGTCCCTCGGCGAGCAGTTGCGCCGCTATGACAAAGGGGGCGATCAGTTCTACGACACCATCTCTGCTTTGCACAAGTCGGTGCGTGGGTCTGATCCAGACGCAGCGCTGTATTGGTTTGTGCGGATGGTTGATGGGGGCGTGGACCCGCGCTACATCGTGCGCCGTTTGATCCGCATGGCCAGTGAAGACATTGGCCTGGCTGATCCGCGAGCCTTGCGCATGGCTTTAGATGCCGCTGAAACCTATGAGCGCCTGGGCTCGCCCGAGGGGGAGTTGACCTTGGCGCAATGTGTGGTCTACCTCGCGGTGGCGCCCAAGAGTAATGCTGCCTACAAAGCCTACAAAGCGGTGCGAGCTTGGGTCAAACAAGATGTGACCCGGCCTGTGCCCATGCACTTACGCAATGCGCCCACCAAGCTCATGAAGAACCTGGGCCATGGTGAGGGCTACCGCTATGCCCATGACGAGCCTGATGGGGTGGCCAAGGGCGAGTGCTACTTCCCTGATGGCATGAAGCCCCAGGCTTTTTATCAGCCCGTACCGCGAGGCTTGGAAATCAAGATTGGCGATCGGGTGGCGCAACTGCGCGGCATGCTGGGCGATGGCCGCGCACCCGACCTGGATGAAGATTGAGCCTCAGGGCAGCGTCACCGTGATCCGCGCAGCCTGCGGTGCCAGTTGAACAATGTGTTGCGGCTCGCTCAAGCTGTTGTCGGTGTGGTTGCTCAATTGCAAGCGCAGGCCCAAAAAGCCCA
>JBDKHX010000055.1:0-7211 GCA_039797415.1 Pseudomonadota bacterium
TGATTTCGGCAGGTAATCCATGCGCGCAGTGATGACCCGAACGGTGCCCGGAACCAGCTCCGCCGGCCGTGCTCGCTTGAGGCCATGGGCCTGCATGTAGTGCATCCCACCATGAAAACCCGCCTCCAACCAAGCCAGCAAACCGCTTTCAGCACTTGACAAGTCGACGTCAGCTACGCCAATCTGCGAAAATCCCAGTTCTGCAGCCCATAGGCGCAGTTTTCCCATCAAGGCCGGGGCATCCAGCGGTGCACGCGACTCGGCCGGGTTGTTGTGGGACTGCTGTTCCTGATTCATGTGACGATCGTAGCAAGCTCTGACACCTCCTCGTTGGGCCCCACCCAATCCGACTTCATCTGGAACGATGAAGGGGACTGTGCTGTCACGGCTACAAAACTGGCCAAAGCCATGGCCACGCAACTGCGCCACGGTGGTTCGGCCGTGGTTGAGCTTCACGGCACATTGGGTGCAGGCAAAACCACCTTCACCCGGCATCTGTTGCGGGCATGGGGCGTTCAGGGCCGCATCAAAAGCCCCAGCTATGCCGTCGTGGAGCAGCATGAAAGCCCGGTGGCCACGGCCTACCACTTTGACTTTTACCGGTTCAATGACCCGCAAGAGTGGGAAGACGCCGGGTTTCGAGACCTGTTTGCCAGCCCGGGACTGAAACTGGTCGAATGGCCAGACAAAGCGGCTGGGCTGTTGCCCCGCCCCGACCTGCGCATCGTGATTGAACCGGTGGCACAAGACCAGCGTCTGGTGCGCATCAAGGCAGTGTCGGCGATGGGCCACTACTGGCTGTCTCTGTTGACAGATTCTGCCGATGAGCCATCATTTGAAGCGACAGCGCCCAGCGTGTTTCAAGGAGGGGCCTGCTCATGACCAAACGCCCACATCTCGTTGAACAACAGCCCAAAGCGCCGGGCCGCCGCCGCTTGATGAAACAAGCCCTTGGCGGCAGCTTGGTGCTGATGCTCGGCCCCAAAGAACTGGCTTGGGGGGCTCAGCTATTGGCCGTTCGCGTTTGGCCTGCTGCCGACTACACCCGCGTCACGCTGGAGTCAGACACGGAGTTGAAGGCCCAGTACTTTTCTGTGCCCAACCCCGATCGTTTGGTGATCGACGTGGAAGGCCTGGAATTGAATGCCCAGCTCAAAGAGTTGGTGCGCAAAGTCTCCAGCGACGATCCGTTCATCGCGGGCATTCGCGTGGGGCAAAACAAGCCCAAAGTGGCTCGCTTGGTGATTGACCTCAAGCAGACCATCAAGCCGCAGGTCTTTGGTTTGGCGCCGGTGGCGGCCTATCAACACCGTCTGGTGTTCGACCTGCGCCCGACCAAAGCGGTTGACCCGGAGTTGGCGCTGCGGGCACCTACAGCCACACCACCGGCCGGATTAACCACACCGACTGCCCCCAGTGGCACGAATGCCCAGCCTGGGAACAACGCTGTCGCGTCGGCTGAATCGCCCGCATCGGCAGGCGCAGCACGGCCCGCACAATCAGGTAGCCCTCAATCGAATCATGCGGCCAACAGTGTCAACGACGCTTTGGGCGAATTCATTGGCGACCTCAAACGCAAGCCTGGCGATAAAACGGCGGTGGCCAAAACCACCCCCAAGGGCGATGGCAAAGAGGGCGACAAAGCCGAACGCGAACTCGTCGTGGCCGAAGCCAATACCAACACCGGTGTCGCCGGTCGGCGTGGCGCCCAACGCTTGGTCATTGTGGCCCTGGATGCCGGGCACGGTGGAGAAGACCCCGGTGCAGTAGGCCCCAGCGGCTTGTATGAAAAAGACGTGGTCCTATCGGTCGCGCACAAGCTGCGCGCCAAGATCAATGCCCAACCAGGCATGCGCGCCATGTTGACGCGCGAATCAGACTACTTTGTGCCACTGCAAGAGCGCGTGGTCAAAGCACGTCGGGTGCAAGCTGACTTGTTCGTGTCCATCCATGCGGACGCATTCATGGACCCCAAGGCCCGGGGCGCATCCGTTTTCGCACTATCCGAAAACGGTGCCACCAGTGCCGCTGCTCGTTTGATGGCCCAGCGTGAAAACGCCAGCGACATCGTGGGCGGCGTCAACATCAAGGCCAAAGACGCAGGGGTGCTGAAGGCCCTGCTGGACATGTCCACCACAGCCCAGATCAAAGACAGCCTGAAATTGGGCAACGCCATTTTGGGACACTTGGGCAAGGTCAGCCGCTTGCACAAGCCCCATGTAGAGCAAGCTGGGTTTGCCGTGCTCAAAGCGCCCGATATCCCGTCCATTCTGGTTGAAACCGGCTTCATCTCGAACCCGGACGAAGAGTCCAAGCTCAATGATGACGCCTACCAACATCAGTTGGCAGAGGCGCTGCTTCAAGGGATTCAACGCTACTTCGCCAAGAATCCCCCGCTCGCACGCAACCGTTCTATTTGACGCGAGAGGCCTTCCAGGCGCCAAACAGAGCGAGTACACCGGGGATCAGAATCATCGCCCAGATGATTTTGCTCAGGTTGGCTTGCACAAACGGAATGTTGCCAAACCAGTAGCCCGCCAGGGTCAAACCCACCACCCACAACACAGCCCCACCGACGTTGTACGCAGTAAAGGTCGTGCGATTCATCTGAGCCACACCGGCCACAAACGGGGCAAACGTACGGATAAAGGGCATGAAGCGCGCCACGATGATGGTGACACCCCCGTGCTTTTCATAAAACGAGTGCGCCGAGTCAAACGCCTTGCGGTTGAACCAGCGAGAGTCTTCCCATTGGAAAACCTTGGGGCCGATGTAACGCCCGATCGTGTAGTTCAACTGATCGCCGCCAATTGCCGCGATCAGCAACACGACGATGGCGACCGGCAGACTCATGGCGCCAGACGCACACAGCGTTCCGACGATGAATAGCAACGAGTCACCCGGCAAAAATGGCATGACCACCAAGCCGGTTTCGACAAAAACGATCAAAAACAGCAGACCGTAAACCCACATGCCGTACATCTGGACGAATTCGGCCAGGTGTTTGTCGACGTGCAAAATGAAATCAATCAGAAAGTGTGCGATGTCCATCCGCGCATTATCGGGGTAGCTTCGTACAATCCCGGGTATGACCGCCACTTTGCCCGATCGCCGCACCATCCGCGAGTTACCCGACGAACTCATCAGTCAGATCGCTGCCGGTGAGGTGGTCGAACGCCCGGCCTCCGTGGTTCGGGAGCTGGTAGACAACGCCTTGGACGCTGGCGCCAGCCACATCACCTTGAAGCTGATGGCCGGCGGCATCCGCCAGATTCTGGTCGAGGACGATGGGCACGGCATCCCGGTCGACGAACTACCTTTGGCCCTGCGCCGCCATGCCACCAGCAAGATCCGGTCACTGGATGAGCTGGAAAACGTGTCGACCATGGGCTTTCGGGGCGAAGCGCTGGCTGCGATCTCGTCCGTGTCTGAAATGGCCGTGGCCAGCCGCACCGAGCAAGACAGCCATGCCCACCGCCTGGATGCACGATCGGGTGAATTGAGCCCAGCAGCGCGCCAGGTCGGCACCAGCGTGGAAGTGCGAGAGCTGTTTTTCAGCACCCCGGCCCGCCGCAAGTTCCTCAAAACAGAAGCAACCGAACTGGCGCACTGCCTGGAATCGGTTCGCCGCCATGCGCTGTCGCGCCCGGACGTGGGCTTTGACGTGTGGCACGAAGGCAAGCTGATTGAAAAATGGCGCGCCGGCACGTCCGAGCAACGTTTGTTGGACGTCTTGGGGGATGACTTTGTACGGTCCAGCCGCGAGGTCGATGTCACCATTGGCCCCATGCGCATCACCGGTCGCGCAGGCCTGCCCGACGCGGCTCGTTCGCGGTCTGACTGGCAATACTGCTACGTCAACGGCCGCTATGTGCGCGACAAGCTGATCGCGCACGGCATCCGCGCGGCTTATGAAGACGTGCTTCATGGCTCGCGCCAACCCACGTACGTGCTGTTCATTGAGATTGCGCCAGACCGGGTTGACGTCAACGTGCACCCCACCAAGATCGAAGTGCGATTCCGCGACTCGCGTGAAGTGCACCAAGCCGTTCGCAAAGCGGTTGAAAGCAGCTTGGCCTTGTCCCGTGCGCAAGTGCCGTCTCCTGAAGGCGCCAGCTTGAACAAAGCTGGCCAGCATGTGACGGAAACCAGTTCGGCCCTGTCGATCCCTACCACCCGTCCCGGCACCGCCCCCACCCTGCCCTTGATGACCAAGGATCAGTCGCGCTTGCCCCTGGGTGCCCCTGTTGTGGCCGATGCGCCCTTGGAGCAACGCTGGGCTGGCTGGCCCACGGCGGGCGGTTTGTCTGCTGACGCAGAGACCCCTCGCGTTCGCAGCAATCCTTTGATGGCAGGCGACGACACGCCCTCATCGGTCGCAGCCTGGTCTAACGGAATCGCCGTTCAAGAACGATTGAACACCACGTCGTGGACGGCCACCACACCCGACGCCCCAAGCCACACCATCGCCGATGCCGCACCAGAGGGCCATGACTGGCCCTTGGGGCGAGCGCTGGCGCAAGTGGGCGGCATCTATGTGCTGGCTGAAAACGCCAAGGGCTTGATCATTGTGGACATGCACGCAGCCCATGAGCGCGTGGTGTACGAACGGCTCAAAGCCCAACTGGCACATGAAAAGCTGGAAAGCCAGCCCCTGCTGATCCCCATGGTGTTTGCCGCCACGCCTCAAGAGATGGCCACCGCCGAAACACAGCGTGATGCCTTGATGAGCCTGGGCCTGGACATCGATGCGATTGGCCCGAGCAAGCTGGCCTTGCGCTCCACCCCGCAGGCTTTGACACAAGCCGATGGTATTGAACTGGCCCGATCGGTCCTGGCGGAGCTGGGACAGCTGGAAGCCAGCGACGTGATCAAGCGTGCCCAACACGAACTGCTGGCCACCATGGCCTGCCACGGTGCAGTGCGAGCCAACCGCCGCCTGACTCTGACTGAAATGAATGCCCTACTGCGCGACATGGAAGCGACCGAACGCGTAGACCAATGCAACCACGGTCGCCCCACCTGGCGCCAGCTCACCATCAAGGAACTCGATGCTTTGTTCCTGCGTGGCCGCTGATCTTGCCCCCGAAAGTTTGACCCCATGACTGAACGTAAAAAACTGACGCTGACCAAACCGGAGGCAAACAGCGATGCCCGCCGCGACGACCGCGGCCCACGTCGCGCGCCCGTGCGCGGCCCTGGCACAGCGCCTCGCGCCCGCCAAACAGCGGAGGAAGCGGCAAAGGCCCGTGAGGAGCGCGCAACACGCGGCCCGCGCTTTGACGATCGCCAAGGCCGAGATCGGCCCTATAGCGACCGTCCGCATGGTGACCGCCCCCATTCAGATCGCCCACGGACCAACCGCCCGGTTGGCGATCGCCCTGATCGCCCAGAAGGTGATCGCCCCTTCCATGACCGCCCTCGTTTCCGTGATGACAACCGCGGCGGAGAACGCGGCCCCGATCGTCGCGGAGACTTCCGTGGGCGTCCTGACGACCGCAATGGTCCACGCTATGACTCACGTCAGGATTCGCGTGGCCCAGGTCGCAATGACCGCGACACCCCGCAAGCACCGCGCCCACCAGCCCAGCCGCCAGTCAGCAGTCATGACGACGGCAAGATGCGTTTGTCCAAGCTGATGAGTGAGCGTGGCTTGGCCTCACGCCGTGAAGCGGACGAATGGATCGAGCAAGGTTGGGTCCGAGTTGAAGGTCAAGTGGTCGAAGAGCTGGGTACCCGCGTCTTCCCAGACGTCAGCATCACCATTGATCCTTTGGCTCGCACGCAACAAGCCGAGCGCGTCACCATCCTCATCAACAAGCCCATTGGCTACGTCAGTGGCCAGGCCGAGGATGACTACGAGCCTGCTGTCGTCCTGATCAAACCTGAAAACCGTTGGGAAGGCGACCGCCTGCCAACCCAGCTGACACGAGGCCACCTGCGCCACCTGGCACCTGCCGGACGTTTGGACATCGACTCCACCGGCTTGCTGGTGTTGACCCAAGATGGCCGTGTCGCCAAAGCCTTGATTGGTGAGGACTCGGGTGTCGAGAAGGAATACCTGGTGCGCGTGCAATTGATGTCGCAACCCGAGGCTGAAGACGTCTCCAAGATCGTCCCGCCTGAAGACATCGAATTGCTGCGATTCGGCCTGATGCTGGATGACCGCCAGCTCAAACCGGCCAAGGTGTCCTGGCAGAACGAACACCAGTTGCGCTTTGTGCTGCGTGAAGGCCGCAAACGCCAGATCCGCCGCATGTGCGAACAAGTGGGCTTGAAGGTCGTTGGCCTCAAGCGCGTTCGCATGGGCCGCATTGCCTTGGGTGATCTGCCTATCGGCCAATGGCGATTCCTGCGCCCCGATGAGCGCTTCTGACGCCCGAACGACCATCCCCGCATGGGTGGTGGTCGTGGCACTGGCTCTGCTGACCGGACTGCAGCCGCTCACCACCGCCATGTACTTGCCCGCGCTGCCGCAAATGCAGCAAGGGCTGGGCATGACCGGTGCCGCAGCGCAATCGACCTTGTCCGCCTTGATCCTGTCTTTTGGCATCGGCCAACTCGTCTGGGGCCCGATTGCCGACCGCTGGGGGCGCCAGATCGTGTTGCGCTCCGGGTTAGCCTTGTTCGTCATGGCCAGCTTGTTGACGGTCGTCGCGCAAGATGGCCACACCATGGTCCTGGCACGTGCCGCACAAGGCGCCTGTTTATCAGCGGCCGTGGTGTGTGGTCGCGCCATGATCCGGGACCTGTTTCAGCCTGAAGAAGGCGCCCGGATGATGTCCAAGGGCATGACAGGTTTGGGCGCCATCGCTTTGCTGGGCCCCATCACAGGCGGGCTGACGGCCACCTTCATGGGTTGGCGCGCCACCATGGCGGCGCTGGCTCTGGCGGGCCTGGTGGTGCTGGTGTTTGTCTGGATCAAACTGCCAGAAACCCTGCCCGCCTCACGCAAACAAACCCACTTGGACTGGGGCCGTTTGCTGGGCCAATGGTGGCGCATCTCTCAACACCGCACGTTTCGTGCGCACACACTGCTCACCTCATCCACCTATGGTGGGCTGTACGTGTATCTGGCCTTGTCGTCGTTCGCCTTCATCAACGTGCTCGGCTGCTCGCGCACGGTGTATGGCGTCTACATGGCCACGCTGTCCCTGTCGTATCTGATCGGGACCTTTCTTTGCAGACGGTGGCTGCCCAGCCATGGTCTG
>JBDKHX010000056.1:0-9983 GCA_039797415.1 Pseudomonadota bacterium
GGTTGTTGCGCGAAATCGCTCTTGATTGACTGTTGGAGTGATGACCGTTGCATCTTTGCCCGTTGGCGTTGGCTCATTGCTAGGGGTGTTTGCGCCACCACCACAAGCGGTCAGGCACAAAGTTGCAATGGTCGAAGCGAGCCATCGGCGGCTACGGTGAAGTTGTTGTGACTCAAACATGATTCATCCCTGAAGTATTGAAATCAGACGCGCGCATTTTGCCTTTACATCTGCAGCGGCACCATCGCCCAAATAGGGCAGATTGAATTGCCTTACTTCAGCCAGTTCACAATCGGTGCCCACTCTTCCAGGTCTTTGGAGACCTGGTGGGGCATCACATCCCACAGGGTCAGTCCGTGAGCGGACAGGTGCACGTAGTTTTGCGTGTCGCGCAAGATGGTCAGTGCGGGCACGTCCAAGGTGTCCAGGAACTCTTTGAGGCGGTCGGCAGCGGTGGTGTTGTCGCGCACGCGGTTGCCCACCACGGCGACTTCCAGTCGGCCTTCGTGGTGATGGTTGGCCACCTCTTTGATGAATTCAATGGTGGGGTTGATGTCGAACATGCTGGCTTGCAAGGGGATCAGCACCTTGTCTGCTTGCTGTAAGACTTTTTCCAGCTTGCGGCCGTGAAGGCCTGCTGGTGTGTCCAGCACCACATGCGTTGCACCACGCGGAGGCCTGGACACGTTTTCAGCATCGACATCCCAGGATTGAATCTGGGGCATGTCAGCGGGGCGCTGCTTCAGCCAGGTTCTGGATGATTGTTGACGGTCGATGTCGCCGAGCATGACGGTGCGTCCCTTGCGGGCCAGATAGCCCGCAATGTTGCTGGACAGCGTGGATTTGCCCACACCGCCTTTGGGATTGGCGACCACGATCACCGGCATGACTGCATCCTTGTCCTTGCGCTGGCGTAATGAAGGGCATTATTTTGGCCCAAGGAACACGCGACTATTTGTAAGTTTCGTGAGAGTCCGGGTAGACCCTTGGGGGTTCAGTGGACAAACGGATAACAGGATGTCCGCCAGTCCCCTTGCCATAGTTGGTTCATCAGTTCACCAGCGATCGGTAGGCGTCTTCCAGGTTGCGCGTGAAGCGTGTCGTGTCAAACAGCGGGCTGCTCAAGCGGTTGTCGACCAGGCGTTGCCGCATGGCTTGGAGTTGATGCGGGTGGCGGGCCAGTTGCACGGCCAAGGCTTCGTACTCTGCGGCGCTGTGTGTGATCAATTCAGGCAAGCCGATGGCACGCAGGAGGCTGGCGGCCATGCGCGAGGCAAAGGCTTGGCCCGGTTGCGTCAGCAAGGGCAGGCCAGCCCACAGGGCATCGCTGGCGGTGGTGCCTGCGTTGAAGGGCAGGGTGTCCAGGAACAGGTCGGCACGGCGCATGCGGGCCAGGTGGTCTGCGTAAGCCACGCGGGGGGCGAAGATCAAACGGGATGGATCAATGCCGCGTGAGTGGGCCTCTTGACGCGCGTGGCGTTGCGCGATGTCTTGATCATCGACCAACCACAAGACGCTGCCTGGGACTTGCTCAAGAATGCGTGCCCAACTGTCGAAGGTGTCCGGGCCGATTTTGTAGAGGTTGTTGAATGAGCAGAACACAAAGGCGTCATCAGGCAGGCCCAGTTCGGCGCGCGATGGCATGTGCGTCGCAATGGCCCGTTGGCGGTCGTTGGCCTGGAAGCAGTCGGGCAGGTAGACAACCCGTTCGCTGTAGTGCTGACGCCGCTCAGGTGGGATGACCATGTCGTCGGCCAGGATCACGTCCATGTAGGGCGCGCCTGTGGTGCCTGGGTAGCCCAGATAGCTGATGTGAACGGGTGCGATGCCATGCGCCCAGATGCCGGGGCGGGCGCCAAAGGTCAAGCCCATCAAGTCGACGGCGATGTCGTAGCCATGCTTGCGCATGTGGTCAATGATCTGGCCATCGGTCCAGTGGCTGACGTCCAAGAAACTGTCGAATGCGGCTTGCACACGGCGGCCCATGGCGCTGTCTTGTGCAGGCTTGAGGGAGATGGCGGTGATCTCGAACTGGCTGCGGTCATGCTGCTCAAACACGCCCGCCATCAGGTAGGACACGGCGTGTTCGCGCAGATCGGCCGATACGTAGGCGATGCGGATTTTTTCGCCTGCTTGTCTGACACGTGGGGCGATGTGCGTTCGCGCGATAGCGGGTTGATCGGCCATGGCTTGTTGCGCACAGGCATGCTGAACTTGTGCGTTGCCGCTGATGGCGAGCATGTTGAGGGGAGCATCACTCAATTGACCAGCCAGGGTGTCTTGTTCGACTTCGTGTGTCAGCGCCTGGATGTCGGTCCAGTCGAGGCAGCGACGTTGGGCGTGAAGCAGGCGGCCCTTGATGCATTTGAATTGCGGATCGAGGGTGCGGATGTGCCGCAGCGCTGCAATGGCTTCCTCGTATCGGTCCATGTCTTCCAGCACGCTGCAGCGGTTGGCCAGGTAGCTCAGTTGCTGGGGGCGAAGGGCCAGGGCTTGCTCATAGCTGGCCAGCGCTTCTTGGGGGCGCTGAAGGCGGCGCAGGGCACTGCCTCGGGTATCGTGTGCATCAGCCAGTTGGGGTGCCTGGGCGATGGCTTGGTCTGCCGCTTGGAGGGCGCGATCAAATTGACCTAGCATGCTCAGCGCGATGGCGAGGTGGTTGGCTGCGGTGGACAGTTTGGGGTTCAAGGCCAGGGCTTGTTCAAAGCTGGCAACGGCTTCATCCAGGCGCTGCATTTGCAGCAGCATGTTGCCGCGGTTGTTCCATAACTCGGGCACGTCTCGTTTTAAGGCCAGGGCGGCGTCGAGGCTTTCAATGGCCTCGTCCAACTGGCCCGCCTCTTGCAGCGCGCCGGCCAGGTTGCCCAATGCGCCGAACTGTTGGGGGTCAATCGCCAGAGATTGGCGGATCAGATCCATGCCCTGTTGCAGTTGACCCAGTTGCACATTCAGCAGGCCCAGGTAGTGCAAGCCGTGAACGTGCTGCGGCTCGGCTTGCAGCAGTCGTTCGTACAGCGGTTTGGCAGGGGCCAGTTGCCCTTGTTTGTGCAGGGTTTGGGCTTGTTCAAACAGTTGGGCGGGTGTCTCTGGCGCCATGGGTGTGGCTGCCTGGGGCACGCCCCAGGTCATGGCCGGTTGCCCATAGCTCATCTTGATGTTCATGCCCATGTTGGGCATGACAGATGGCATCGCACCCGTGGCCGGTTTGGGTGCTGTTGCACTGGGCGTGGCAACCGCCGCAGGGGGCGCGGGCGAAGCCGGTGGCGCCGCCTCCGGGGTGCTGGCCTGAGCCTTGGCTGGCTTGGATTTGAAGAATTTGAACAGAGACATGGTGCGACTGTAGGGCATGTCTGAGCGACAATGGACTCATGTCTTCTACTGAGTTGGATGTCGTTTGCCTGTGCGCCCAGTGGTGCGGAACCTGCCGCGACTACGGGGCCACGTTTGCTGATTTGCAAGCGGCCATGCCGGGCCATCGCTACCGTTGGATCGACATCGAGGATGAGGCCGATGCGATTGGCGACATCGATGTCGAAACGTTTCCGACTTTGTTGGTCGCCTATCAGGGCCGAGTTTTGTTTGCCGGGCCTGTTTTGCCGCGTTTGAGCGATGCTGTGCGCTTGGTGGATGTGCAGGTCCAACGCGTGGCGTCGGGGGACCGATCTGTTACGGGTGCATTGCCAGCAGATCAGTTGGCCGCTTTTCACGACTTGGCACACAAACTGAGCCTGAAACCTGAGTGAATCCGCCAAATGGATGACCCTCGTAAGAGGGGTAGGTTTTCATCATGGAGCCAGAGGGCTCTTGGCACACTTGCAGGATGCACGCCTTGATGCGTGACGACATCAAACTGCAGGGGTCTCCAAATGAGAAGAACACGGTTGCCACGTCGCGTGGCTCGAAGTGTGTTGCCGGTCGCTTTGCTTGCCATGGCGATGGCCGGATGCGGCGGTGGAGGTGGTGGGGCACCCGCTACGCCATCAGGCCAGGTGGGCGATCAACCTCCCCCGCCGACGGGGGGCAGTTCAGGCCCTGCTGCGGGGTGGACCGTGTCGGGGGCCTTGTTGGTTGATGAGTCTGCTGCGGTGGATTCGGATACGAACGACCCTGAGCAAACAAGTCGTGCGGACAACGGCGAGTTTGAGACAGCGCAGATGTTGGATGTGCCAGTCATGGTGGCGGGGTCTGTCAATGACGCCTATGCCGGGCCATCAAAGGGCTACAACTATGTCTCCGGCGATGTGATTGATGGTTTCAAGGTTCACTTGAAGCGTGGGCAGGTCGTTGAGTTGGCTTTTGCTGCTGACCCTGGTGATACCGATTTGGAGTTGTACGCTTTCAATGAAAGTGAACAACAAGTGGGCGCATCGACCGACACCAGTCAGTACGAATGTTTGCAGGCGGGTGAGGATGGTGTGTACTACTTGGCCGTGGGCGTGTATCAGGGCGCTTCGGTGTACAACTTGCGAATCATCAATCCGACAGGTGGTGCGAGTTGCGCCAACGTGATCACGCAAGATGAGGCCATCATTCCCAATGAATTGGTGACATTGGCCAAACCTCAAAAGACCCGCATGGCCACCGCGCAATCGGTGCGGCTGAAAGAGGCTGGCGTGACGTTTCGCCATGATCGGGTCGGGGTGCCGAACTTGTTGAAATTGCCTGCTTCTGCGGGCGCTCGCCAAGGGGTGTTTGCCAAGCTATCTGGTGCGTCGGTGAGCCAGCGGGTTGTGCCGCGCTCGGGGTTGCGGTCTGCGGTTGACAATTTTGTGTTGGCCAAGCAGTTGCGGGCCTCCGGGCAGTATGTGTACGCCGAGGTCAATCGCTGGGCCAAGCCCTTGGCTGTCGGGGTGGGCGAGTTTCCGCCCAATGACCCTTTCTATGCGAAACAGCAATGGCATTACGAGCAAATCAATTTGCCAGCGGCGATGGCGCGGCTTCAGTCCATGACCGGGTTGAACAATGAACGTCCTGTGGTGGCGGTGGTGGACTCGGGCATCATTTCCGATCATCCTGATTTAAGGCCCAATTTGGTGGGTGGGTATTCATTTGTCAGTTTGGTCAACCTCGGTGATGGCAACACGCCGAACCCGGAAGACCCGTCTCGCCCTGAGCATGAACCTCGCTTTCACGGCAGTCACGTGGCGGGAACGATTGGCGCGTCAACATTTGATGGCGTCGGTGCTGCGGGTGTGGCTCCCATGGCCAAGTTGTTGCCTGTGCGCGTATTTGATCCGTCCAGAAAAGGTGCCAGCTCGTATGACATCGTTCAGGGCATTTTGTATGCGGCGGGGTTGCCCAATGGCGCGGGCGTGGTCCCGGCCAAGCATGCTGACGTCATCAATTTGAGCTTGGGGGGCAATGGTGCGTGTCCGGCCTATTATCAGGACGCATTCAACCAGGTGCGAGCGCAAGGCGTTTTGGTGATTGCTGCCGCAGGTAATGATGCGCGCAATGACCTTGGCCAACCTTTGGCTGTGGGTACCCCTGCTAACTGTGATGGCGTGGTGGCCGTTGGGGCGCTGGGCACGTCGCGCCGGCAAGCCAGTTTTTCGCAATCGGGCGCCAAGCTCAAAGTGAGCGCGCCAGGTGGCGATTTGGTGTTCGATGACGCAGGACGTTTGATCCGAATGGATGAGGTGTTCAGCACCGTGGCAGGCTTTGATGGGCTCTTGCGTGTGCCGACCATCGGCGGCATGCCGGGAACCTCGATGGCGTCTCCGCACGTAGCAGGCGTAGCGGCATTGATGAAATATGTTTATCCGCAGATGACGCCGGATCAATTTGACACGTGGCTGGCACAAGGCAAGCTCACCGACGATTTGGGTGGGCCGGGGCGTGATGATGTTTATGGCTATGGCCTGATCAATGCGCGTAAAGCCGTGGACGTGGCGGCAGAAGCGGCAGGAACACCGGGCCAGGCGCCAGAAGGGCAGATTGTGGCCAACCCCGCCAGCCTTGATTTTGGTGCCACACGAACCACGATGGATATTCAGTTGTTGAGCACCGCTGATACGCAAGATGTGGTGCGCTCGATTGTCAGTGCCAGTCCGGATGTGGTTGTGACGCGCCGTGCGGTCAATGAGGGCACTGGACTGGGCAGCTACACGGTGGTGATCGATCGCAGCAATTGGCCCCCTGGCACGCAAGTGATCGCTTTGACGGTGACAACGGATAAACGGCGTTTCACGGTCTATGTGTCGGCCATCAAGGTTGCTAGCAACGGCGGTGTGCGTATCGGCAATTTGGGGCAGATGTACGTGCTGTTGCTGGATCCGAGTGACCGGTCTGTGCTGGCCTCTCAGTCGGTGTCGTCATCGGGCGGGCGTTACAGCTGGTCATTTGCGGGTATCAAGGCGACGGCTGTTCAGGTCGTGGCGGGAGCGGATCTGGACAACGATGGCTACATTTGTGGCAACGCTGAGCCATGCGGGGCGTATCCGATTTTGGGCAGCCAACTGGTGGAGGTGCCGTTGAGTTCAGATCGGAGTGGGCTGGACTTTGTCGTGTCGCCCGTTGGCGGCGCCAGTGTCTCAGGCTTAGGTGCCGTGGCACCGCGATCGCTGGTGTTCAAGCCCTTGGGCTATCGACGCTGATCAGATCATGGCAGCGAATTCGCTGTCGTGCCCCGCTTTGGCGGATTCGGTTGAGGCCCAGTGTTGGGCCCAGCCAGCAAAATCCTCGCAGGGCATGGGCTTGGCAATGAAGTAGCCTTGGGCTTCGTCGCAGTTCAGGCGGCCAAGCAGCTTCAACGCTTGGGCGTTTTCAATGCCTTCGGCCACCACGGTCAAGCCCAGGTTGTGGGCCAGGTCAATGGTTGAGTGCACGATCTTGGCGTCTTGCACGTCGCTTTCCATGTTCATCACGAATGAGCGATCGATCTTGAGTTCATCTACAGGCAAACGCTTGAGGTAAGCCAATGACGAGTAGCCCGTTCCGAAGTCGTCGATGGACAACTTCAAGCCCATGTCGTGCAGCTTGTTCAGGGTCTGCAAGGCGCGTTGGGGATCGTCCATGATCGCGCTCTCGGTGATCTCCATCACCATGCTGCGCGCGGCGGTGCTGTGTTGATTCAAGATGCGTTCGATCTTGCTGGGCAAATCGACTGAGATTTTCATGTCCAAGCCTTGCGCCTGCAACTTGGCACAGCTTTGGGCGACCTGTTCCAACATCCAGATGGTGATCAGGCGGATGAAGCCGGTCTGCTCTGCAAACGGGATGAACTTCATCGGCGGGACCATGCCGCGTGTGGGGTGCTGCCAGCGTACCAAGGCTTCTGCACCCACCACCTGGTTGGTCTTGATGTTGACCTTGGGTTGCAGGTAGACGCGCAATTCGTCTTTGTCGATGGCGGTGCGCAACTCGCTGATCAGGGTGAGTCTCGCTGATCAGGGTGAGTGATTCTTCACTGGTTGAATCCAAACCTGGGTGGTAGGTCACGTAGCCGGATTGCGATTGCTTGGCCGCATACATGGCCATCTCGGCGCGGCTCATCAACACGTCGACATCCAGCCCGTTTTCTGGGCTGCAGGCCACGCCGATGCCCGAGCTCAGGTCGACGGTGTGGTCGTCCAGCGTGAAGGGGCGTTCGAACGCTTGGATGATGCGTTTGGCCAGCAAGGTGGCGGCATGTGGGCTGGTGCCCGGCAGCAGGATGGCAAATTCATCGCCGCTCAGGCGTGCCAGAACGTCTTCTGGGTCCAAGGCTTCTTGGCGCAGGCGCTCAGCCACTGATCGCAGCAAGCGGTCACCAAAGCGATGGCCCAGCACGTCGTTGACATGTTTGAACCGGTCCAGGTCCATCAGCAAGATGGTGCAGGGCACGCCTTCATCACGTGCCCGCATGATGTTGTGACGCAAGTCGCTGCGGAATTGCTCGCGGTTGGGCAAGTCGGTCAGAGAGTCTTGGTAAGCCAGCCTGCGGATCTCGCCCTCACGGGCTTGAATGGCCTGGCGCATGGTTTCAAATGACTGAGCCAACTCGCCAATTTCGTCTTTGGATGAGACTTGCACGCGCGCGCCGTAGTCACCATGTTCCAGCCTGCGGGCTGATGCCGACAGCACGCGCAAAGGCGTGGTGATGCGCTTGGCCGTGATGAAGCTGCCACACGCAAAAACAAAGACGCCGATACCCGTCAGGATCAGCAAATTGAGCTTGAGTTGCGCGTAAGGAGCCGTGGCTTGCGCCACTGATTCCATCAGCAAGGCCACAACGGTCGAACTCCCATGGCTGCTGGGCAAGGCCATGGGAATTGCGCGGAACTCTTCCTGGTTGACCCAGAGGGCCACATCTTGTCCCGCCGAGTAGGGCTCCGGAGGTGGCCAAGCCGTAGACAGGTGGCTGGATGTGGCTGAAGGCATCGTGGCTGAGGCGACAGTCCATTTGCCTTGCGGTTGTTGCAACATCAACGCGACGTCCAACTGGGACAGGTCTTTCAAGTCCTTCAACAATTGATCGGTGACTTTGAAACCCATGCCAACCCATCCGATGATCTGAGGAGCCCGGATGGGCACCGCCACGATCTGGAAGGGCTGACCGTCGATCACTTCAATCTGGTGGGCGCTGTGGCTTTCATCGTTGCCTTGCTGGGCGTAGGCCTTGACAGCACTGACCATAGAGGCTGTGTTGATGGGCGTGGCGCTGGCTTGGATGTTGAACTGCGCATCGGTGAAGATGGCCACGTTGGCCTGGATGCGTTCACCATGGTTGACCAAGGCCGATTGGATGGTGGCTTGGTCGCCACTGGCAACCGCTGCACGGAAGCCGAAGTCAGAAGCCAGTACGCGGGTGGCTTGCTCTAAGTTGTCATTCTTTTGACTGAGCAGGCGTTTGAAGACCTTCTCGCCATTGACCAATTCAGTGTGGATCGATGTGCGTGCGTTGCGATTCAGGCTGTCCTGGATGAACCAGTAGCTGATGGCTTGAACGATCAGCAGCATGCCCAGGTACACCACCACGATGCGGGCTTGCAGCCTGCGGGGGTTGAATTGGGGAAAGCGCATGCCGGTCGCTGCGAATGGGAGAGGGCAGCTACGCTCAGCTATTGAGCGCAGGTGTGAAGCGGCGAGGCGCTTCAGGGCGCTCCTCTTGCGAGGCACACCACACATTCATCGCGCCTTGAAGCCAGTCGATCCGTGAGCTTGCAGGCATGGGTTGTTCGTCCGTTGCCAAGAGGGACGGATTGCACCATTCAGGAATGACGGATGACGGTGGAACTACTGCGTCGAGGACGTCCATACACATGCCTTTGAAAACCAAGCGCTCATACAGGTCTTTGGGATATCGGCAAAGGTACCGAACCCTTGATGGGCGCACTTGGGGCATGAGGGCCCTGAATCGGGCTCAATTCGTGCGCTTGTTCACGCAGTCGGCGGATTCTCGCGAAATAGCAGAGAAATCAGGCTTGGGCGACTTCAGCCAACTGCTGCGCCAGGCGGCGCAAGGCTTCCCAAGGGTCTTGGGGCCATTGCGGGTGACGCAGGCCTTTGACGATGCCGTCAACGGTGCTGGCGGAAGTCACCAGACGTGTGAGGGTGGCCGCTTTCGTGCGCGGCAGGATGCGTTCGTAAAGGCGCTCACGCGGGCCCCAAACGCGTTGTTCACGCAACACCATGGGCAGCGGCTTGCCGGCGTCCAGCGCTTGTCTGGCGCGGTGCAGGCCCAGGATGTCATCGGCCAAGGCCCAATGAACCAGCACCGCAGCCTCGCCCTCGGCTTGCAGGCCGTCGATCATGCGCAGGGTGCGGTCGATCTGGCCTGACAGAACGGACTCACTCAACTTGAACACGTTGAAGCGGGCCACGTCGACCACGGCGTCTTCAATTTGCTCAATGGTCAAGGTGCCGGGTGGGTGCAGCAAGCCCAGTTTGATGATTTCTTGATGCGCGGCCAGCAGGTTGCCTTCAACCCGGTCAGCAAAGAAGGCCAGGGTGCGTTGGCCAGCTTCGCCAGATTCGACTTGCTGACCTTGTGCGGCCAGGCG
>JBDKHX010000057.1:0-7580 GCA_039797415.1 Pseudomonadota bacterium
ACGCGTGGGTCAGGTGCGCCGGGTGCTTTGTGCATCGCCAGCGTATTTGAAGAAAAACGGCATTCCGAATACGCCGCAAGAACTCAAGCAACACCAGGTGATTGTGGCCAGCGGTGTGACACAAAGCGTCGAGTGGCGGTTTCTGGATCAGGGCGAGCCGGTCAACGTACGCATGAAGCCAAGGCTCACTGTTTGCACCAACGACGGCGCCATTGAAGCGGCATTGCAAGGCCTAGGCGTGACGCGACTGATGTCCTATCAAGTGGCACCCCTGTTAGTGTCAGGTAAGCTCAAAGTGGTGCTGAGCGAGTTTGAAAGCCCACCCGTTCCTGTTCACATCATCCATCGCGAGGGCCGTAACGCATCCACCAAGATGCGCGCCTTCATTGACTTGATGGCAGAGCGTTTGCGGGCGGATACGTCGTTGAACTGAGCCCAGTCAGGATTGCCCGCCACGCTCACAACGTGGTTGCTGCACCAATGGGCTGCAGCAACCAATCCAGTTCACCTTCAGTCAGCCGTGTTGGCTCAGACAGGGCATCACCATGCAGCCCCTTGGCCAGGGCCGCTTTGCGGGCTTGCATGGCCACAATGCGCTCTTCCAAGGTGCCTTGCGCGACCAGTTTGTACGCCCCATGCGGTGAGCCCGATCGGTGGCCTGGTCTTCTGCAGCAGGGTTCCACCAGGGGTCCACATGGATGACGGTATCTGCCTGTGGCAGGTTCAACCCCACCCCGCCGGCTTTTAAACTGATCAGGAACAGCGGAACCTGGCCCGATGTGAACTGCTCGATGATGGCCTCGCGCTTTTGACTTTGCCCTGTCAGTTTGACCCAGCTCAGTGAAGTCTTGGCCAGCGCCTTTTCAATCAGGGTGAGCATGGATGTGAACTGCGAAAACACCAGAATTCGACGACCTTCTTCAACCATGGCTGGCAGGTTCTCAATCAGCCAGTCCATCTTGGCCGATGCTTTGACCTTCTTGGCCGCATCCAACGGCACCAACGCTGGATCACAGCAGACCTGACGGAGTTTGAGTAAGGCGTCCAGAACGGTAATCTGTGAACGGGCCAAGCCCTTGCTGGCCAGTGCAGCTTGTACCTTGGCCTCTGTGGCCACTCGAATCACTTCATACAAATTGGCCTGAGATGCTGGCAGTTCGATGTGCTCAATGGTCTCAATTTTGGGCGGCAACTCTTTGGCAACGGCTGCCTTGGTACGTCTCAGCATGAACGGTGACAACCGGGCCCGAAGCAAGGCGAGGCGATGGGCATCGCCGTGCTTTTCAATCGGCGTGCGAAACAGTTGCTTGAAGCGCGTTTCACTGCCCAGGTAGCCAGGCATCAAGAAATGAAACAGGCTCCAGACCTCGCCAAGGTGGTTTTCCATGGGGGTGCCGGTCAGACACAGGCGTTGTTGGGCGGGCAGCTCCAGCACGATGCTGGCCATGCGCGTTTTGGCATTCTTGATGGCCTGGGCTTCGTCCAGGACCACAATGGACCAGGTCTGTTGGGTGAGCACTTCTTCGTCGCGCAACAACAAAGGGTAGGTGGTGATGACCACATCGTGGTCTGACATGCGTGTGAAGTCCTGGTGCCGTTGTTGGCCGTGCAGGACGAGGACCGACAGCTTGGGGGCAAACCGTTGCAACTCACTTCGCCAATTGCCGACGAGGCTGGTCGGTGCCACGACCAGGGCAGGCTCAGTCAAACGACGGGCTTGCTTCTCAAGCAACAGGTGTGAGATCGTTTGTAAGGTTTTGCCCAAACCCATGTCATCAGCCAGCACCCCACCCAAACCATGTTTGCGCAGCAATTGCATCCAATTCAGACCCTGTTGCTGATAGGGGCGCAGCTCTGCCTGCAAACCTTTGGGGGGCTTGACCGAAGGCAAGGTGTCGGGGTGTTTGAGCACCGAGACAAGGTCAGAAAGTGACCGTGCGTCTTTCTTTGACAAAGTGATGGCAGGCTCGCCTGGGGCGGTTTCCACGGCGGCCAAACGCAAGGCTTCAAAACGATCAAGCTGGATGGCATCACCTTGCGATGTCCGGCCGCGTTCTTGTGTCAACTCCGTGAGCACGCCCAACCAAGGCCGCAAAGGTTCGGTGGGAATGCGCCAAGGCTGGCCCGCCTCATCGGTCAACCAGGTGTGGCTGGGCCAGGCGCCGCCTTGTTGCGCCTGGGCTTCCCACTCAGCCCAGCGGTGAACCAACTGTGGCAAAGAAGGAAGGAGGTTGATGCGTTGATCACCGACAGAAAACCCCAAGGACAGGCTGAACCAGTCGTTGTCGCCTTGAAGCGCCAGCGCCAGTGTGCCGTCCTGCATCAAGGTTTGCTGCAGGGCTTCATCCATGTCTATGCGGCAGCCAGCTTCACGCCATAGGGCAAAGTCGTTGTCCAGCATGGCCAGGTCACGGTCATGGGGAGACAGATGTGGGCCTGGTCTTGCTTGCCACAGCGCTGGCAAAGTGGGTACATGCGCTTCGTAGCCTGACGACAGCAGCAGGCGCATCGCATCGACCTCGGCCATGGGGTCTCGCCATAAATGGACTTTGCCCTCTGGCCGGTCGATCACCTGCAGGGCGGTGTCATAGGCTGACCACAGCCCTTTGATCCCGTCGTAGTCAAAGGTCAGTTCGATTTGGAAGACCGCCTGCGCAGGGTTGGGATGGAGATGAATACGCAGACAAGGTGTGGGCGCTACACCTTGGATGTCTCGCCACACTGTGCCACGCACCACCTCGGGCAAGGGTGGCAGCAGCTGGGTCAACCGGGTGGTTTGCTCGCGCATCCAGTCTTCCGGCATGGGTGGCGTGGCCAGCCAGCGTCGGGCGTCGTGGATGCGGGTGCCTTGTGCATCAACCCGCCCACACACACCGGCTTGTCTATCCAGGTAAAGCATGGGCTCGCCCATGAACAATTCAATGTGGGCCTCGCCCAGATCGGATTTCAATTGCCAGTTCTGGGGTTCGCCCTCTGTGCCTGCGACGGGCACCCACACCCATGCCAGGGGGCGACTTTCACCCCATTGAATGCGCTGATGGATGTACCGTTCAGGGGACAAGGTCACCAACTCACCGGCGCGTGCGGCTTGCTCCAGCACCACGGCCCCCATCTCATCGCGGATGGCTTGTTGCGGTAGACCCTGCTGATGGCTGGCAGAACCCCATGTGCCGTTGTGCGACTGCCCGGCGTACCACCGGCGCAAGAGTTCAAAAACACGGCCCTCGCCATCGTAGGGGCTCAACGATGCCCCGCCATAGCCTGTGAGACTGGGTTGGCTGACCTTGCCTAGCGCACCATCCTTGTTCTTGAGCTTGCGGGCCTTACCCGGCCACAGGGTGAGCCACCGGCCCGCACCTTTGGTCAAACCGCAGGTGCTCAATACTGTGATTTGCTCAGAATCGGCCAGGTGTGAGCGTGTCGCTGATCCCTGATATGGCTGTTCTGCAGCGGCTTGGCCCTCGGTTTGTGTCAGCCACTGGTTCAGTGGATCATAGGGGGACGGTGTGGGGGCGTCTGCGGGAAACCAATCCTGATCGAGCACATTCAAAAGCAGGGCGACAACGTGTTTGCAGTTGAACCCCACCGGGCAGGTGCAACCGCCCATGACCTTCCAGCGGCCATTGCTTGGTTGGGACAAGTGAATGTCTTGCGCATAGGGTTCAGATTCGCTGCCCGATACCTCACCGTTGATCCGGTAGTCTGGTGCGGACTGGGGCGGACCGCTCAATAGCTCTGACCATAAGACCGCACCGGAGTTGGCATAGCGTTGACCTCTTTGCCACGTGCCTGCGTCAAACAAGCTGGACAGATCAGAGGGGCACGGCAAGTTGGCGCGGCGGGGCGTGGTTGGCTCAGACATGGCGCGAGGTTGTGAAAAGCTGCTTGGCCAACAGTTTAGAGCCCAGCCAGGTGGCAACCTGTCGTCTACAACCCCATGTTTGGGTACAACACCCGGTAGATTTCGACCGCACTGAGCAGGCGGCAACCGTCGCGGCTGTGCACATCGCTGGTGTCAAAGTAATAGGCGTACTGCAGGTCCCAGACGTCTGAGCTTGGCTTTCTTCGGCAATACTCAGAGGGTGTTGGTGACGATGAGCATAGAGAAATAAGGTTGCTAGGTATCGAGGTCTACTTGGAACTGCGTAAAACTCAGTGTGCAAGCGATCTGATCGCAGAGGCAGAAAAACTGGATGATGCATCTCTTGAATTGGCTTTTTTGAAAGCGAACCTCTTTGGCTTGGAAGCGAAATACACGGAGGCTAGAGATGTGCTTGAAGGGATCAATAAAAGTAGCCCGGGTCGCCCAGAGATTTTGATACGTCTTATTCAAGTGTGTGAACAGCTGCGAGATTACGCCGCCGCAGTTGGCTACCTTAAATTTGCTTGCCGACTGATTGGGGAATCTGCCGAGCTAAAGGAAAAAAGGGCTCGGTATGAAGCCTTGGGCCTCCTATAGTTTGGTTTGGAGTCTGGGAACATGACCATATGCAAAGGCTTCGGCACCATGACAGCACCCTGCTGCGGTGCCCGCTACCCCTTTCCCTTGTACGACTCCATGAACTTCAGCGCCGATGCGCATTGGACCGATGGGTGGAACGAGAGATCATTGATGCCCAACGAAGATGGCATTCGCCGTTGCAAGTGTGGGCAGTTCCTGATGTTGGCGCAGATGGACTACGACGAATCCCGAGATGGAAACGACTTGCCCGACATGGACAAAGTCACCCTGCAGTGGCTGCCAGAGTGCATCGCCAAGGCCACGAGCGTGCACATGGAGATCGCAGCCCGCGTGAGCTACTGGAAGCATCTGAATCACGACTATCGGCAGCGCTTCAAGCTCTACAAGCAATACGTGTTGCCCGAACTGAGCTTTGAACCCAGCAGCGTTCAAAGGGACAACCTGGAACGCTTGGTAGAGTTGTTCAGCCAGAACGATGCAAACTATTCTCGTACTTTCCGCTTGCTGGAACGCGCAGAGATTCATCGCGAACTGGGCCAATTCGACTTGGCGCTGGCTATGCTGGATCGAATCCACCCGGAAGACCGGGACGAAGTGGTCGATTTGATGCGTCGCTTGTGTGTGGAAAAGCAAATCGCACCTTGGCGCTACAAATGGGGTTCGGGCAGCCCGGCCAAGGTGGTTTGCTAAGATTTTCATCAAGACAGGCAAAGGGCATTCAAGCATGGACGTTGACGACGACATTCGGAAACTGAGCCGAAAGGTGCTTGGGCAACCTTGGAAGCCTCACGACAACTTTCCGGCAACCATCCACTCGCGTCGCCGGAGGGAACCTTCCCCCCCGCCAGCGACACCCAAAACGCCTTTATTCAGTCGGCTGTTTGGCCGCTTGGTGTTGCGAATCAAGTTGTTCATGACCCGCGCATAAGCCACACAACAATCCAGTCGGGCAATTGTGGTCAAGTTGCTGCCCAAATGTCGCTTTTGCGGACACCCCTATCTGGCACGATGCGAGGATGGCAACTTTCAAACAAAGCGATGTGCATCTGCTGGCGCTGCTCAATGCGCTGGCGCCTTTTCGGGGTGGCAAGTGCCTGGCGGCCACCGTGCTGGCTCTGACGCGCGAGTTGGGTGTGCGCCTGGCCTTTGTGGCTGAGCGCCGAGGCGACATGGCCCACGCCTTGGCTATGGCCGATCGGCAGGATTTGAAGCAGCCCTTTTTCTACGACCCCAAACCGCAGCCTTGTCGAGCCGTGCTCAATGGCGAGGTGCTGAGCGTGCCTTGCAATGTGAGCCAGCTCTATGCCGGAAACGAAGGTTTTCAGTCCTATTTCGGTGTACCACTCAAGAACGAGCAAGGCCAGGTGATTGGCCTCTTGGCGGTGATGGATGTGCACCCCTTCGACCGCGAGAAGGTGATCAGCGATGTGTTGATGCCTTTGGCACCCCGCATTGCGGCTGAGCTGGAATGTGCGGCCATTGATGAATAAAGGTTGGAGTCAGCACACAGTCGTGAAAAATCACCCCAAGGTGGTGCTCAGCGTGCGATTTGACTCAAGTCGTTGAACGCTTGACCGAATACGCCAAGATCATCTTGTCTTTGCGCCTTCATGTCCGCCAGTCACGGTCCTGACAAATCTCCTCCGCCCTACAGTGCTGGCTCCAGCAACAAGCACCGTCGCCGGATTCGGATGCTGCTGCTGTCGTGTAGCGGCATCCTCATGACCGTAGGCGGGGGCTGGTTCCTTTACTACGTGCTGGCGTCCAAATGGCTATTGACGGGGTTGTCGTTGGCCTTGGTGCTGGTGGGCGCTCTGGTATTGGGGCTGGTGCTGACGCGCCGCATGCGCGCGGCCGCTTTGTGGGCCGTGCCCAGTATTTTGGTGGTGGTGTCTGGCTTTGGTTTGCTGGATGTGCCGACCTCTGAGGTGCCTCGCTCGGCACACTTGCATTTGTTGTCGCTGGCAGCCGGGGCCAACATGCTGTTTCGGACGGACAAGCCTTGGCTGCGGTTTGGCTTGCCTCTTTTCATCCTGTTGTGCTTTGTGATGCTGGGGGCGGGAAACGTCGATTTGCATGTCCCTGAGTTGATGGCGCCGCCAGAATCACGCGCCATCAGTGTCTGGGTGAATTACGCCACCTTCATCGTCACCTTGGGCGCCATTTTGATCATCATGCAGGCCGATGTGTCTGAGCGCAATGCGCTTGAGGCAGACCTGCGGCGTGCCATTGCCGAGGGGCAGTTTCTGCTGCACTACCAGTCCCAAACGAATGACGCAGGCAAGGTATTGGGTGCCGAGGTGCTGTTGCGCTGGCAGCACCCCAAGCGGGGTCTGATCCCGCCCAATCGGTTCATTCCGATGGCAGAAGAAACGGGCTTGATCGTGCCCATTGGCGAATGGGTGCTGAAAACCGCTTGCGCGCAATTGAAGGCCTGGTCAACGGACCCGGGCAAGGCGCACTTGACGCTGGCGGTCAACATCAGTGCCACGCAGTTGCTACAGCCTGATTTTGTGCCTCTGGTGTTGGGCATTGTGGAGCGCAGCGGCATCGAGCCTTCAAGGCTCAAGCTGGAGCTGACAGAAAGCATGCTGGTCAAAGACATCGAAGACGTCATTCAAAAGATGACGGCCCTGAAGACCAATGGGCTGACCTTCTCTTTGGATGATTTTGGTACGGGCTTCTCGTCGCTGAACTACCTCAAGCGCCTGCCATTGGATCAGCTCAAGATAGACCAGTCCTTCGTGCGCGATGTGCTGACGGACAAGAGCGACAAAGCCATTGCCCGCACCTTGATTGCCATGAGCGACAGCCTGGGCCTGTCGGTGATTGCCGAAGGGGTGGAAACCGAGAGCCAGCGCGGCTGGTTGCGCGATAACGGCTGCAATCTCTACCAGGGGTATCTGTTCGGCAAGCCGATGCCGGTGGACCAGTTTGAGGCGCAGGTGCAGCGGTCAAATGAGGGCCAGGGGTAATTCAGCGGCGGTTGTGGCCTGCAGGACTGAAGAATTGCGCTAACGTTGCGGCATCTGAAATCAGGAGCCCAACGATGAAATCCCGCGCCGCCGTGGCCTTTGAAGCCGGCAAGCCTTTGCAAGTTGTCGAGATCGATGTCGAA
>JBDKHX010000058.1:0-7053 GCA_039797415.1 Pseudomonadota bacterium
CACTCAAGATACTTGGCAAACGCTTTGCGCACGAAGGGCTTGGGGGTGTGGTGGTCGCCCTGGCCGTCGAACTGACCCGCGCTGGCCAACTCTAGCCAGCAGGGATGGTGTTGGACTCACGCCCCAAGGGCAGGTTTATGCCAAACGGTCAGGGCATACCACCCGCGTTCGTCGGTGATGACGCTGGTGTTTTGAAACCCACTGGCCTGCGCCAGGTGCGCAATGTCTGCCGATGTGTACTTTTGCGATTGCTCGGTGTGAATGGTTTCACCGGCATGAAACTCAAAGTCCTGTTGAAGTGTCTCGCAGTGAACGGACTGATCGATGTGGCTGACCAGGAAACTGTAGGCGGCCTGCTTCAAAGGGCAATAACAGGCATAGTGACTGAAGTGCTCCAAGTTGAAGTTCATGCCCAGTTCACGATTAAGGCGTGTCAACAGGTTCAAATTGAAGGCGGCTGTGACACCTTGTGAGTCGCTGTATGCCGCTTGAATGACCATGGGACTCTTGACCAAGTCGAGGCCCAACAGCAAGACATCTCCCCCGCGCAGTTGGGAGTGGATGCGCTTCAACAGACCAACGGCGGCAATTTCATCCAGGTTGCCCAGGTTGCTGCCCAGCAGCATGGCCACCTGGCGCCGCTCTGCGCAAGCCTCTGGCCAATGTTCAAAGTAGTCACCCAACACTGGTGCGATTGAAAAACCGGGCAAATGGGTGTCGAATCGCTGGCTCAATTCGGCCAGTGCATGGGCTGAAACATCCATGGGCCGGTAAATACAGTCCAAATCATTGGCATGGAGTACCTGGCACAGACTGAGCGTTTTCTCACCGTCGCCACTGCCCAGTTCAATCAAGTCCAGAGGTGTGTTGTCCGGGTCAATCCAGCGTGCCAGTTCACCAGCGCGCTCCCGCAGCAACTGATGCTCCAAACCAGTCAGGTAGTACTCGGGTAGCGCCATGATGCGCTGGAACAGGCGCGAGCCTTCGTCGTCGTAAAACCAGGCGGACGATAGTTTCTTTTGAGAGGCACTGAGGCCCGACTGCACATGACTTGCGAGGATTTCTGATTCGTTCATGACAACGCCTTGGTGATGGGATCGCGCGCAGGGCGCAGTCCGCTGTATTGCCAGCGAGTGTTGGCATGAAAGAAGTTGCGGTAGGTCAGACGAGCATGTCCGGGTGGCGTGGCGAAAGAGGCCCCGCGCAGCACCTGCTGATTGACCATGAACTTGCCGTTGTACTCGCCCACGATGTCAGCACTGCGCTTAAATCCGGGGTACGGCTGATACGCACTTTGTGTCCATTCCCAACGCCGTCCCCAGTTGAAGTGCGGTGCACCGACTTCCCATTCGAACTCTGTGGGCAAACGCCAGCCTGCCCACTGGCAAAACGCGTGTGCTTCAAAATAACTCAGATGCGTGACTGGGGCTGTCGCTGGCAAGGGTTGTACACCGGTCAAAGTGAAATGCAACCACTGCGCTGAATCGTCCGGGGAGGGGTGCCAATACAAAGGCGCTTTTTGCGGCAGGCTCTGAACCCAGTCCCACCCGTCAGAGTGCCAGAACTCGTGCCGCTCATAGCCACCGCTTTGTATGAACGCCAGGTACTCGGCATTGGTGACCAGCGCGCGCCTAAGTTGCGTTGCAGGCACCCACACTGGATGCTGCGGCGACTCGTTGTCGAACGCAAAACCCGGGCCGACATGGCCAATCTGGACCATGGCGGCAGGGACATCCAACCAGTCATCCAGTGGCGGGCATGTGCCGTCGTGTTCGGCAGTCAGGTCGATGGCACTGACTCTTATGGGGTCGTAGTCGGGTGCCAGTGGGTTGTTGCCAAGGATGTACTTGATGTCCGTCAGCAGCAACTCCTGGTGCTGTTGCTCATGGTGCAAGCCCAGCTCAATAAGTGCGGCAACGTCAGGCATCAACTTTCTGCCCAGCAGCTCAAGCATCGCAGCATCCACATGGGCGCGGTAAGCCAACACCTCGGCCACCGTGGGCCGGCTCAGGTCACCACGCTGGTGCCGTGGCAGATGGCTGCCAGCACCTTTGTAGTAGCTGTTGAAGAGATATGCGTAGCGCGGATGGAAGACGCTGTAGGTTGGTTGATACCGTTGGAGGACCAAGGATTCAAAAAACCAACTGGTGTGCGCAAGATGCCATTTGGGCGGGCTGACCTCTGCGACCGGTTGCGGTACATGGTCCTCCGCTGCCAAGGGCGCACAAATGCGCTCGGACCGGCACCGCACGTCCCGGTATCGCTCACGCAGAATGTTTTCAGGTGACATGGTTGAGCTTCTCATTCTCGTGCCAAAAGCGCTTTTCGACGATCAATGATGGTGGGTAGAAATTCGGTCACGGTTGGGTGTGCTGGCAAGGCCTCGCGCACGCTTTGCCAGGTGCCCCCGCAAGCCATGACCAGGCTGATGCTGTGGATGATCTCGTCTGCCGCAATCCCCATCATGGTGGCCCCCAGAAACAGACCGGTGTCCTCGTCGATCAGCAGCTTGATCAGGCCATGGGTTTCGCTTTCTTCTTTCGCGCGGCTGATGTCCTTCATCTGGTGCACCGCCTGCGAGATGCGACGCCCCTGCTCTACCAAACGCAGCGCATCGGCCTCGTACAAACCGACATGCGCCAACGGCGGGTCAGTGAACATGGCGTAGATGCTGTTGCGATCATCCGCGCTGCGCTGACCACCGGCCAGATTCGCCGCGAGTATCTCGTGGTCATGGTAGCTCGTGTGGGTAAACGCGCCGCGCTGATTGATGTCACCTAAGGCCCAAATGCCGGGAACTTCGGTTTCCAGGCGCGCATTGGTCTGGATGTAGCCACGCGGATTGGTCTTCAAGCCCACACTTTCCAGGCCAAGAGCGTCTGTATTGGGCGTCCGCCCTGTCGCAATAAGAAGATGGCTGCCTTCAATCAGGCGTCCATCGGTCAACTGCACACGGCTGTGACCTGGCAGGTCACCTGGCTGAACGCTTTCGACTTTCGCCCCTGTGATCACCTCGATGCCCTCCGACAAGAGTAAATCGGTAATAGCGGCCGAAACGTCGAGGTCTTCCCGTGATGTCAGCCGTGGGTTGTTTTCAATGACGCTTACCTCTGCGCCCAGGCGACGGAAGATTTGTGCCATCTCCAGGCTGATGTACCCGCCACCGATGATCACCAGTTTCTTCGGCAACTCATCCAGCGCCAACAAACCCTCACTGTCTAACGCTGGCACCGTGCTCAGACCCGGGATCGGTGGCATGAAAGAACGCGTGCCGGTGTTCAAGACCACTTGCGGTGCGCGAAGGGTGTGCTCGCCCGCTTGAACAATGAAGTCCGCGCCATCACGACCGGCCAGCTGACCATGCGCGTAGTGAATGGTCAAGCCGGGCAGCGCGCCAAGCCAGCCCTCCAGCCCAGTGCGTGCATCCGTGATGCGTTTGCGCATGCGCGCCATGGCCACACCAAAGTTCACCGTGACAGGGCCCACATCCACGCCGAACTCGGCAGCGCGGCGTGCCATGTAGGCGACCCGTGCGGACTTGCGCAGGGTTTTGGTGGGCGTGCAACCCCGGTTGACACAGGTGCCGCCCAGTTGGCGCGCTTCTATCAAGGCCACCTTTTTGCCGGCATGGGCCAGCTTGGCCGCCAAAAAGGGGCCAGCTTGCCCCGCCCCGATGACGATCAGGTCAAATGACGCTTGTCCCATCATTCGCTCACCTTGACGCCACGCCAAAACGCGACACGATCTGTAACGGCTTCAGCGCCAGGCAGTGGCGTGGGGTAAGTCCAGGCCGCGTCCCGGTTGACGTTGCCGTCAACGTCGATGACAAAGTAGCTTGCCCGGCCTTTCCACGGACAGGTGGTGTGGGTCGAGCTGTCCTTGAAGTAGTCGCGGTGGATTGAACTCAGGGGAAAGTAGGCGTTGCCTTCGACTTCCACGATGTCATTGCTCTCGGCGATGACTTTGCCGTTCCAGGTGGCTTTCATATTAGCGGTTCTCTTCGTTGATTGAATTCAAAGGGTGGGATTAGCTCTTCACGAGCGCGACAGCATTCATGCAATAGCGCAGCCCGCTGGGGGCGGGTCCATCGGGAAAGACATGGCCCAGATGCGCATCGCACACGTTGCAGGTGGTCTCAACCCTTCGCATGCCATGGCTCGCATCCTGGTGATAAGCAACAAGACCCGGTGCCAGGGCTTGGGTGAAACTTGGCCACCCGCTCTTGCTGTCGAACTTTGTCGAGGCATCAAAGAGTTCGGTGCCGCAGCAAACGCAGCCATAGCGACCGGGCTCAAACAGCGCGCACATGGCCGAACTGTGCGCCCGCTCGGTGCCCTTTTGACGTGCCACACGGTATTGCTCATCGCTCAGACGCTCGCGCCACTCTGCTTCACTGAGCTCCAGCCGCTGCGGCGGTGCTGGGTTGCCTTTGCTGGTCAACTCAAGCACACCGCGCCAGGTCAAAGTGCCTGCGTCAGCCGCGGGCTCTGGTGTTGCCGCTTCAGCGCGCTTCAGAAATGCAATCAGCTTGTCCGCATCAAGCCGGAAATGGTTGTAGATTACTTGCCCATCGGGATCAATCAAGATGAACCAAGGGGTGCCGCCGCTGCGGTAGCGCTGCATCAAGACCGAGCTGTCACCCTCGTGCCCAGCGCCACTGTCATAGCCAAAAGGGATGGGCAGGGCGTACTTGACCTGATCTTCAAGGATGTGCTCGTAGCGGTTGTCGTCAAAGTCCTCAAACACGGTCTGCACGGCAGCAAAGCTGACAAGGCGGTTGCCTCGAAATGCTTCAAACAGTTTGATCAGTGCTGGAAATCCGGTCAGGTGGCAACCAGGGCAAGCATGTTGATAACAAAAGATCAACTTGAAACGGCCCGGCATGTTGTCCAAACCGTAGCCTGGCATAACTTGCCCCGTGGGGTCGATCCACCGGGTCACACCAAGCTCGGGTGCGGCCTGGTCTTGAATGCCTGCGCTGTTGTGGGTGTCGTTCATGTCATTTATCCCTTCCTAGGTTCCGCAAAATGTTTTGTAGCAAGCTGTCTGCTCAGCAGGGGCTGGCCTCGAAAACGCTTGGTCTTCTTCTCGTTCGTCAAAGGGGTGCTGAAGCACCGCCAACAATCGCTCGAAAGGTGCAAAGTCAGCCTCATCCACTGCAGCAGCAAGCGCTGCTTCGACCTGATGGTTGCGCGCGATGTAGAGGGGGTTCACCGCGCGCAGTTTGGCCACAGTATCTTCGCGGGCACCCGTGCGTTGGCGCCAGCGTTCCAGCCAAGCGGTGAGCTGTGGTTGCGCTTGCCCAAACAACGCCTGAAGTGGGGCGTCGTCACCCGTTGCGGCATCCATCAATCGGCGAAACCCCAGGGTGTAGTCAATCCGGTGGGTTTGCAGCAGTTGAAGGTAGTCATTTCCCAGCATCGAATCCTCTGGCGTTTGGTCGGGCAAAGCCAGTTTGGCGTGCAGAACTCGCTGCCAATGCTGCTCGAAACGGTCAGCGAACCCGTTGACGACGTCTGCCGCCAACTCACCAGCGCGAGCCTCATCGTCGTCAATCAAGGGCAACAGGGCTTGCGCAAGCCGGGCGATGTTCCACTGCGCGATGGGGGGTTGATTGCCAAAGGCATAACGTGCATGGCGGTCGATAGAACTGAACACGGCTTTTGGGTCAAGGTGCTCGATGAACGCGCAAGGGCCATAGTCGATGGTCTCGCCAGAAATGGTCATGTTGTCGGTATTCATCACCCCATGGACAAAGCCAACGCCCATCCAGCGGGCGACCAGCAAGGCTTGGCGTTCTGCCACGGCCTTGAGCAGGCCAAGGTAGCGGTCAGGCGCGCCAACCAGTGAAAGGTCGTGACGGGCAATCGCATAGTCTGCCAAGCGCCGCAATGTGGCAGTGTCTCCGCGAGAGGCAAAAAATTCGAAAGTACCTATGCGCAGATGACTCGCTGCAACGCGTGTCAGCACAGCACCGGGCAATTCACGCTCGCGTTGAACGCTTTCGCCAGTGGACACCACGGCCAAGCCTCTCGTGGTTGGAATGCCCAGCGCATGCATGGCTTCCCCCATCAGGTATTCACGCAGCACGGGGCCTAGCGTGGCCAGACCATCGCCGCTGCGCGAAAACGGCGTGCGACCAGAGCCCTTGAGCGCGATGTCACGGCGCTGGCCATTCTGATCAATGCGTTCGCCCAGCAGCACGGCACGACCATCCCCCAGTTGAGGCGAAAAATGCCCAAACTGATGTCCGGCATAGGCCTGCGCCAGCGGTTGCGCCGTCGGCGGAACCACATTGCCCGAAAAGGCACCCAATGCCTCCTCCGCACTGAACAGCGCAGGTGTAAGACCCAGTTCAAGCGCCAAGGCTTGGTTGAGTTTGATCAGTCTGGCGTTGGGGGAGCCAGCCGGTTGCCACGGAACGTAGCAACCTTCCAGTTCGCGTGCATAGCTGTTATCAAGCTGCAGTTGCAGCGTGGCGTTGTTCATGGTGTCGCTCGCCGTCATCATGCGGCCAGGGGCAAATCGTCAATGCCACCAAAAGCAGAAATCAAGCGATCCGCATCCAGATGAAAATCACTGTGCAGCACCTCGCCCATGGGGTCGATGACGATGAACCAAGGTGTGCCACGGGTGCTGTAGTCGGCCATCAAACTGGGGTAGCGGGCTTCACCCGCCACTTCGTGCCCAAAGGGAATGGGCAAGGCATACCGCAACTGTATTTCGCGCAGGCGCTCAAAGGTGTTGGCGGTCTCGCCTTCAAACACCGTCTGCACAGCGGCGAAGCCAAAGCCCTTGCCAGCTAAACCTTTCACCAGAGCCTTCAGGGTGGGAAACCCATGGCTATGGCACCCAGGGCACCAGGACTGAAAACAGTAGATCACTTTGAAGCCGCCGCCCAGGTCAGAAAGCTTCAGCGGAGCGATGGATTGCCCCTCGGCATCGATCCATTGAGAAACACGCAGCTCTGGTGCCACACCAGTTATCACATTCCGGTTCATCAAAATCTCCAGTTGTAATGGCCAGTTAGTCAAAAATCAATCCACCTCGACC
>JBDKHX010000059.1:0-6925 GCA_039797415.1 Pseudomonadota bacterium
AAAACCATCAGTCGAGCACTGGATGCAGCCCACAATGCCGCAGAATCAAAGAGCTCCTTTTTGGCCAGCATGAGCCACGAAATACGCACGCCATTGAATGCGGTTCTGGGACTCGCACAGATTGGTGAACGACAACATGCAGGCACCCAAGCTGGTAATGCCTTCCAGCAGATCAATGAGTCAGGTCAACACCTGCTGGCTTTGATCAACGACGTGTTGGACTTCTCCAAAATTGAAGCCGGCCGGCTTGAAATCAAAGCCGACAGAGTCCATACAGCGCATCTGTTGCAGCACTTGTCATCACTGACATCGACGCGCGCACAGGCCAAAGGCCTTACATTCTCGATTGATGAATCCATCGACTTCCCCGAATCATTTGCAGGTGATGCAACCCGCATTACCCAGATACTCATCAACCTCCTGACCAACGCCGTCAAATTCACGCCCCAGGGGCATGTTCGCTTGCAACTCAGCAAACAAAGTGAACACCTCTGCTTCAAAGTCATGGACGACGGCCCCGGCATCGCCACCCAAGAACGAACCCAACTGTTCCATCCCTTTGTTCAAATCAATGGCGCCCACAAACAAGCACAAAGCGGAACAGGCCTGGGATTGGCCATCAGCAAACGGCTAGCCGAACTGATGGGCGGAGGCATCTCACTGGAGGATGACCAAGGTCACGGCTGTGTCTTCGTCTTCACCATGCCCGCAAAAGATGCGATCAAGGCCGACTGGTCTGGACTACAAAATCTGACCTTGATCGGCCATGCCGCTGCGACATCCACCTTCGTTGAGCAACTCAAAGCCCGATGTGACACGGTATCCATGGCGCCATCTGGTTTTGACATCCCATCCAATATGGGCGTCAATGCCCCGATCCTGTTAGGGCCAGACTTCATCACCCCGAATCACACAGGCACGCTGCGAAAGCTGATTCATAAAAGCCATCCCATCATCGTGACCGGATCAGAGTCTGATCTGCAGCAACTGCCCAGCGAACTCCAAAATCACGTTCAACGGATCACCACGCCGGTCACGCCACTGCGCCTGCTTGACGCTTGCGAAGCCGCCAGATCACAACCCAAGGATTTACCTCCTCAAAAAAGGCTGGCCAGCATCCGCATCCTGGCGGCCGAAGACAACCCCGTCAACCGACTGGTGTTGGAACAGATGTTGATCCAAGAAGGAGCGACCGTTGATTTTGGATTTGACGGCGCCCAAGCCTTGGAGTTGGTCAACAGACACGGAGCCGACGCCTATGACATCGTTTTATGTGACATCCAGATGCCCGTGATGGATGGCTTCGAAACCACCCTGGCGCTAGCGCGCATCGCACCCGACTTGCCCGTTATTGGCCTGACGGCTCACGCTTTCGAAACAGCCAGAACACACGCCCGAGAAGTCGGCATGGTTGACTACGTCACCAAACCCTATTTGCTCGACACATTGGTGGAGGTTGTTCTCAAACACACCAAAGCGCAAACCACTTCGCAAACGCCAGACACACAGTCAAACCAGGATCAACTCAAAAACGACCCCGCCTACCCGGACTGGGTTGCCATGCAAGAGCACTTTGGCAGCAATCCTCAACTGCTCAACAAGTTGATCCAAACCTTACGGGAAGCTGGCAGAGGCATTCTCACCAACATGGACGCCGCCATGGCGCAGAGAGACTTTGCCAAACTCAAAAGTGAGGCGCACAGTCTCAAAGGCGCTGCACTGAATCTGCACACACCCGGATTAGCCAAACAAGCGGCAGAACTGCAAAACCTGGCGGCACTGCAAGCGCCACTGGCCTTCACGCTAGGAAAAGAAGTGTCAGCAGCCTTCAGCCATTTCCTTGACTACCTTGAGCAATCCCCACATTGAACCGAACATATCGCACAATCCGAACCAGCCTTGCCCTCTTCGTTGCGGCATGTGCACTTCCTGGCGTGCTGTTCTCAGGGTTGTTCATTTACGGAGAACACCATCAGTTCGAACAACAACTGACCCGTACGGCCATCGCCAATGCTCGCGCCCTGTCCGCCACACTGGATCGTGATTTATCCAGCATTGAATCAGCGCTAAAAGTACTGGCTGTCGCGCCCACACTGGCTCACGATGATCTGGAGGGTTTTTATCAAAATGCAAAAGACGCGCTGCCCTCGCAAAACGTCAACAACTTTATCCTGATTGACCCAGAAGGGCGTCAACGACTCAACACCTTGAAGCCGTTTTCTGCGCAGCTCCCGATATTAGGCGGGCCGCCTGAAATCGCAGAGATTGTCAAACAACGCAAAACGGTGATCTCCGATGTCTTCATCGGCCCCGTGACGGGTAAACCCATCTTGGCGATGGGCGTACCCGTCATGCGCGGCCAGGAGGCGGTCTACAGCCTCAGCGTCGGCATCTTCCCTGAGCGAATCGCCCAACTCATGCGAGCTCAAAACCTGCCCGATGGGTGGATCGGCGTCATCGTCGACAGCCGCGGCATGATCATCAGCCGCACCAATGATGCAGACAAGTTGGTCGGCAAATCAGCCGTCAAGCCCTTCGTCGACAGAATCAAGCTTGAACGCGAAGGCGCCTTGTCGCTGAGAACCCTCGAAGGCATCGAAGTCATCTCCGCATTCAGTCATTCGTCAGTCTCACCTTGGACTGTTGCCATTGGTATCCCCAAGGCCGAGTTGTATGGCGAACTGCGTCAAAAAGTCATCCTGTTTCTGGTGCTCAGCGCAGTCGTCTTGAGCACTTCTTTCGCCCTGGCATGGCTGTTTGCGGTTCAACAAATTGCCAAACCCACCAATCAACTGCTGGCGCGCATGGGCGACCTATTTGAAGGCAAATCTCCCCCTGCACAAGTGATCAGCAGCAACCACGAATTCAAAGCACTGGAATCGGGGCTGGATACCTTGGCCCAACGCCTGGCTGACCGAGAAGTCGAGCAAAAGCATTTGCTTCAACGTCTGGTCATGACGCTGGAAACCATCAGTGACGGATTCATCCTGCTCGACCCGCAATGGCGCTACACCTACATCAACCGCCGTGCGGAAGAACTCTTTGACATTCACCGCCGCACCTTGCTGCGCCAGAAGTGGGAGGATCACCCACCCAACGCGACCATGGCCGAGCAATGGCCGCTGCTGCAACGGGTCTTCGATAGCGGACAAGCCGAGTCTTTCACCCTCACCATGGCCGATACCAGGAACACGTCGATCGAGGGGCATGTCTACAAATCCGACGGTGGGATTGCGATCTACTGCAGAGACATTTCAGAACAACGTCAAATCGAACTGGCGCGCGCAGCGCAAGAAGCTGCTGAAGCCGCCAATCAAGCAAAAAGTACCTTTCTTTCGCGAGTCAGCCACGAACTGCGCACCCCCCTGAATGCCGTCATCGGATTTGCACAAGTTCTGCAGCACGACCGCATCCATCCTCTGGTCGCAGACCAGATGGCGATGGCACAGAAAATCGAAGCCTCAGGTACGCACTTGCTGCACATGATCAACGATGTGCTCGACATCTCCATGGCGGAAGCCCACGCCTTGCGTATCGAGCTATCAGAAGTCAACTTGCTCCCATTGATCGACGAGTGCAAAACCATCCTGTCCCCAGACATGCTGGCAACAGGCGTGACCGTGCAATGGCCGGTTCAGCAACAAGCACTGTCCGTTGTCGCCGACCCCGTCAGGCTCAAGCAAGTTCTCCTCAACTTGATCAGCAACGCTCTCAAATACAACAAGCCCGATGGCTGTGTGCAGATCGCCATTGAGCCCGATGGGCAAAACACCCGTATTCGCGTCATCGATCAAGGTTTGGGGATGTCGCCCGAACAACTGTCACACCTGTACGAACCATTCAACCGGCTTGGGCGAGAAAAATCGGTCTACGCCGGAACCGGCATCGGCTTACTGATTACCAAGAATTTGCTGGAGTTGATGGGCAGCGAACTCCAGGTTGAATCAGCAGAAGGCATGGGCAGCACCTTCGCCTTTACCCTGCGCACAGGCAAGGCCCGGGCAGCAACACCGCCCGCCCCAATCACAACCGCTCGTCACCAGGCCCTCAACCTCTATGGCGAACGACAAGTCCTGTATGTTGAAGACAACCGCAGCAACTGCGAAATCATTGGCGCCATGTTGGCGTTTCGGCCTCAAATCAATCTGACCTACTCCCACAATTGCCAACACGCCAAAGAAGCGCTTCAATCAGAGTCCATAGACCTCATCTTGATGGACATTCACCTACCAGACGGCAACGGTCTCGAACTGGCAAGCTGGGTATCGAAGCACGTCTCGCCCCAGATCCCCATCATCGTGGTCTCCGCAGATGCGACACAGCTGGCTCAGACGGACCAGACCGAGGCTCATATCGTAGCCAGCTTGACCAAGCCACTCGACCTGAACCAGACGCTGGCCACCATAGACCGATGGCTGAGTGACCAGCCCTCGCCTCAGTAAATCAAGCGATCAGGACGGATGTCTCTCAAAATCGTCGTCGCGATCTCTTCAATCGACTTGTGCGTAGACGACAACCAGGCAATGCCTTCTCGTCGCATCATCGACTCAGCCTGATTCACCTCGGCGCGGCAATTCTCCAGGCTGGCGTACTTGCTGCCGGGTCGGCGCTCATTGCGGATCTGGCTCAAACGCTGCGCATCAATCGTCAGCCCAAAGCACTTCTTCTTGTAAGGCTTGAGCATCGACGGCAAAAAGCCCCGATCAAAGTCCTCAGGAATCAAGGGCACATTGGCTGCCTTGATGCCATGCTGCATCGCCAAATAAAGCGACGTGGGCGTCTTGCCACAACGACTCACGCCCACCAAAACCACATCAGCCGTATCCAGATTACGAGATGACTGGCCGTCATCGTGCTCCAGCGCAAAATTGATCGCCTCGATGCGGTCGTTGTATTCCCGATCCACGCTTGGATCACTGAAACGACCCACGCGGTGGTTCGACCGCATGTTGAACTCTTCCTCCAAGGGCTCCACAAAGGTCTTGATCACGTCAAAAACCTTGGCCTGACAGCTTTTCAAGATATCCAGCACATCATCGTTGGCCAATGTTGTGAACACGATCGGGCGCTTGCCCTCGCGCACCCCTGCTGCGTTGATCTCACGCACCACCTGGTGCGCCTTGTCCACCGTATCAATGAACGGCCGCCTGACGTGCCGAGGTTTGATGGCGAACTGAGCCAAGATGGAATTACCCATCGTTTCGGCGGTGATACCTGTGCCATCGGACACGAAAAAGACGCTGCGATCAGACATAAGAAATGGAACCTGCGCAAGGTTTGCACGCAAACCCCCATCTGCAGGTCGGTCGAAGTGAATGGTGGTGACCCACGATCATAGGCCTGACCCTACAATCAGTCCAACTGAATCCTGATTCGGTGCACAACCCACGGCCACACAACAACAACACCAGGCCAACGTGCTCCGACTCAGGGGGATACCGATTTTTTTACCATCCTGGAGCTACTATGACTAACCGCTTTGAGCCGACCGCGCTGGTCGTGCCCTTCGAGCAACTACGCATGTCCGACGTCGAAGTCGTCGGCGGCAAGAACGCCAGCCTGGGCGAAATGATCTCCCAGTTGCCCAACGGCGTGCGCGTGCCCACCGGTTTTGCCACAACAGCCCACGCATTTCGTGAATTTCTGAAGCACGATGGCTTGGCTGATCGCATCAGCAAGCGCCTGGCCGCACTGGATACCGAAGACGTCCGAGCCCTGGCCGTTGCTGGCGCCGAAATCCGTGGCTGGGTTGAAGCACAACCCTTCCCCGCCGACCTCGAAAAAGCCATCCGCGACGCCTTCGTGACCTTGGCTGGCGACAACCTGCAGGCCTCATTTGCCGTGCGTTCGTCTGCTACCGCTGAAGACTTGCCCGACGCATCCTTCGCCGGTCAGCAAGAAACCTTCCTGAATGTGGTGGGCATCGAAGACATCCTGCACAAGATGAAGGAAGTGTTCGCCTCGCTGTACAACGACCGCGCCATCTCCTACCGCGTCCACAAGGGCTTTGCCCATGACGTCGTAGCCTTGTCGGCGGGCGTTCAACGCATGGTGCGCTCCGACCTGGGTGCCGCTGGCGTCATGTTCACCATCGACACCGAGTCTGGTTTTCAGGATGTGGTGTTCATCACCTCCAGCTACGGCCTGGGCGAAACCGTCGTGCAAGGCGCCGTCAACCCTGACGAGTTCTACGTGCACAAGCCCGCCCTCAAGGCAGGCAAGCAATGCGTCATCCGCCGCAACCTGGGCTCCAAGCTGATCAAGATGGAGTTCGCCACACCTGAAGAGAAAGCCTCCTCTGGCAAGCTCGTCAAAACTGTGGACACCACCGTTGAAGCGCGCAACCGCTACAGCCTGACCAACGACGACGTGACCGAGTTGGCCCGCTATGCGGTCATCATCGAAGAACACTACGGTCGCCCGATGGACATCGAATGGGGCAAAGACGGCGGCGACGGCAAGCTCTACATCCTGCAAGCTCGCCCTGAAACCGTCAAGAGCCAGCAGCAAGGCAAAGCCGAGCAACGCTACAAGCTCAAGAGCACCGGCACCATCTTGGCCGAAGGCCGCGCCATTGGTCAAAAAATCGGTACAGGTCCTGTGCGCATCGTCCACTCCATCACCGAGATGGACACCGTCCAGCCCGGCGACGTGCTGGTCACCGACATGACAGACCCCAACTGGGAACCCGTCATGAAGCGCGCCAGCGCCATCGTGACCAACCGTGGCGGCCGCACCTGCCACGCAGCCATCATCGCCCGCGAACTGGGCATCCCCGCCGTAGTCGGCTGTGGCAACGCCACAGAACGCCTGACCGACGGCACCCTGGTGACCGTGGCCTGCTCTGAAGGCGACACCGGCTACATCTACGAAGGCCTGCTGGAAACCGAAGTCACCGAAGTGACCCGTGGCGAAATGCCCCACA
>JBDKHX010000060.1:0-6886 GCA_039797415.1 Pseudomonadota bacterium
GCCTCCAGGGCGCGGATTTGTCCATCAGGGTGGCGAACCCGGTAAATGATTTTGTAGAGATCGCCGTTTTGCAGCGCCAGGTCGGTGTTCTGGCGCGTGCGCTGTGCGTCGTCTGGCACGATCAAGTCACGGATGCGCGTTCGGGGCACGGTGATGGTTTCTTGTGTGACGAGACCGTGCATGGCTGCTGCTTTGATGTCGAGTTGGATGAGGTCGGTTTCCTTGTCCATTTCATACAAACCAAATCCGCCAGCCGATGAAGCCAGTTCCCAGTGGCGATGCATGCGATCAAGATTTTCTTGATAGCGGGCCTGTTTGAGCAGCACCTGCCGGACTTGCATCACGCTCACCAGCGATAGCAGCAGGGCGATGCTGCTGATGCCACCAATCAAGAGCCATTCAGTGACTCGCGCGGCTTGACCCAGGACGCGGTTGAACCGAAGCCCTGCTTCGTTGAGTTCGATGTCCAGTTGATCGATGCGATCAGATAGCGAGTCGAGTTCGTCTTCGGGGGCTTGTCGTGCAATGGCCTGGTTCAATTGCCGGGTGGTCTGTTGCAGCTGGTCGATGAGCCTGTCCCCGTGTGCCCAGGTTTCCCGCGCGTCTTTCAGCACCCAGCGGTCGCCAAACCAGCGGAACAAACGGATCATGTTGTCGACGTCATCGGGGTGGTTTTGCCCGGCGATCAGGGCTTGTCGGATGGCCTCGGTGTTGTCATCTTGGCGCTCCATTGCCTCTCGCGCTTGTTTGTCGGCCAGAGGGATCGTCAAGGCTGTTTGGAAACGCGCAAAGTCAGCTGCGTCATGGCTGGACGCATAACGAAGTGCGTATTGCACTGCCTCGGAGCGAGATTTGGACCACACGCTTTCACCGGCAGCATAGGCGCGTACGGCCCCAAGGATGTTGACGGCGAGCATGGCCAATGAGGCCACGATGGCCACGACCAGCAGAGGGCTTCCGAGCAAGCCCAGGTAGACCTTCCAGGATCGGTGGCTAGGCGGCTTCATGATACGCAGGCTGACGCGATCGGCGTGGGGCGGGCGCTGGGGCTGGCGGCCTGTAGCGTGACCGAAAACGTCGAGCCCCTCCCTTTTTGACTGCGGACTTCCACGCGGCCATGCATGTGCTCAACCAGTTGTTTGACGATGTACAGGCCCAGTCCGGTGCCCTCCATCTGTCCGGCTGTGGAGGCGACGCGTTTGAAAGGCTGAAACAGCTGCGCAGTTTCTTCTGGTGTCATGCCCTGGCCATCGTCGGTGATGTCGATGACGATGTCGTTCGATTGCGGGTGGGCGGCCACGATGATGCGCCCACCGGGGCGGTTGTATTTGCAGCTGTTGCTGAGCAGGTTCATGAACACTTGCTGCAGGCGTTGAGGGTCGGCCTGAACCCACAAGGGTGTCTGCGGCAGCTGATCGACAAAACTGACGCCCAGCAGTTGCCTGGCACTGTCGATCATGGCCATGCTGGCGCGCATGGCCTGGTTCAGGTCCACCGGTTGCATGAGCAAGTTGATTTCTCCGGCTTCGACTTTGGTGAGGTCCAGCACATCTTCGATCAGGGCGAGCAGTTGATGCCCGGCCGTCATGATCATGTTGATTTGCTGAAGTTGATGAGGGGGCAGTGGCATGCTGCGGTCCAGTTGCAGCAGTTGCGCAAAACCCAAGATGGCATTGAGCGGGGTTCGCAGTTCATGGCTGAGGCGCGATAAAAAATCGCGTTGAGCCTGTGCCACTTGCTCTGCCGCATCTTTTTGCATGGCGCGTTGTGCTTGCGCCAATTCTTCGGTCACATCACGCACCACGCCCAGCATGCGTAATTCGCCCAGATGATCTGAGACGTCCTGGCGACCGATCAGCTCCAGTTGGCGGCTGCTGCCGTTGGGGTGATGGATGCGATGTACGTTGCGGATGGTTTGTCCGGTTTGCATGGCGCGGTCCCATGCGGCCAGGGTTTGGATGCGATCTTCGGGGCTGATGAGTTTGTCGATGCGGCTGCGGGGCGTGAGGCAAGCGTGGTCACTGATGCCGTACAGGCTGGCTGCTTTGGCGTCGAGCATCACACTGTCGGTGGCGCCGTTTTGTTCAAACAGGCCTAAGCCGGCGGCCTCGGCCGCCAGCTCCCAGCGTTTGGTCGCTGCTGCCAGCGCACGTTGGTGTCGGATCTGTTTGCGCAGGGAGTGGCGAATCATGGCCACACTGGCTGCCGTCAGGGCGGCTGCGGCGAAGATGATGGCCCCCATCAATATCCATTCAGTCAAACGGCCCGCATCATCCAGGGCGATGCGAAATTGGTTTTCCGCCACGCTGAAGGCCTCGCTCAATTGCCTCAATTGCTGAACACTGGCCTCGATGTCGGCGGCAGGGCTGCCCTGTTCAATTTGCCTGCGAAGTTGGTGAGCCAGCGCCCGCAACCGATCTATCAGTCGGTCGCCCTCGGTCCATGTCGCCACGGTTTGTTTGAAAAGTGGCAGTTCACCAAAGTATTGAAAGAGGACGATCATGCCGTCGATGTCGTCGGGGTGACTGCCTCCCGCGATGAACAGGGTGCGGATTCGCGCTTTGTCGGGATGTCGTTTGGCCAATTCTTCTCGGGCTTGTCGACTGCCCAGCGGGGCTTGCAGCGCTTGTTCAAAGCGAGCAAATTCTTGCGGGTCGTGGCTTAGCGCGTAATGGCTCAAATGCAAGATGGCATTGCCGCAAGACTTGGACCAGGCGCTCTCGCCGGTGGCATAACCGCGCACGGAGCCCATGACCTTGACGCTGATGGCGGCCATTGACGCCACCAAACAAGCGACAACAAGTATGGGGCCCAGCACGCTGACGTACAGGCGTTTGGGATGGGTCCGTGCTGGCTGCCCCGCCATGTCGATGTCCCCTGCAAGCCTTGAATTGGTATGTGCCTCCATTTAGGCACAGGTTGGCGGCTTTGCCACTGCTGGGCAACCCGCAGGCTGTTGTTGTCCGATGGGGTCAAATCATGGACGGCGGCAAAACAGGGTGAGGCAAGCACGGGGGAGTATGGCTTGGCTGGGCACCCCCTGATAAGGCTGCCTGCCGCAGGGGGGGGATGGCTTGTTGCATCTCGCTCAGGGTTTGTCCAAGGCCTCTGACCACGCACAGCGCTGCAGGCTTCATGGCGGCGAATCGCCCCACATCTCCTGGGGTTAATAGGCCGCCGATGGCGACGACCGGGGCGGGGCTGTGACGGATCCACCATGCCAGATTGCCGGGGCCTTGTGCGAGCCAGGGCATGTCCTTCGTGGTGGTGGGTTGTACCGGGCCGCAAGCGATCAGGCTGGCGCCGCAGCCAGCCGCGCGAGCCAGTTCCCACAGGCTGTGTGAACTCAAGCCCAGCATGATGTGATCACGGTGCGCCAAAAGCTGGTCCTGTTGTGCTGGGGTCAGGGTGAGCAGATCCTCCTGCCCGAGGTGCAGGCCAATGGGTGCTGTTGGCCCCGTGCGGCTTGGCCTGTGATGATTTTGCAGCGTGGCCAGGGCGTCTTGCCAGTGGTCGTTGATGAACAACTGGGCCTGCACGTTGCGGGCCGCCAGGATGCTCTGCTCCAGGTGGGGGCCCAGACCTTCTCGCTGCTTATGCCGCAATTGCACGCAACGCAGGCCGGCTTGTAGGGCTGCCGTGACTTGATCGCCATCGGACAGGATGCCGTACAGACCATCTTGTGGCGCCTGGAAGGGCTTGAACAAGGGATGCCGCACAGGCCCCCGGGTGGGGTGTGGGGCGTGCAGCATCTGCCACGGCAAATCCTGCCCCAGGCCCAGCCAAGGTAAGGGGGCGCCGCCCGTGGGCGGCCCAGCCGTGAAGCTTCGGCTGGCCAGAACAGGTCCCGCACCTTGGCCGGCTGCACGAGCCTGCATCAAGGCGTGATGGGTCAACATTTTGGCCAGCACCATGGCATCGGCTTCGACATGCCCTAAAGCGCAGGCTGCGGCAACCCCCGAGGCAAACGTGCAGCCCGTGCCGTGGGTGTGGGTGGTTTGAATGCGTGGCGCCGTGAGCCAGCCTTGCGCATGCGGCGTTTGGATCCAATCCAGACTGAAATTGGCCGTGGCGCGGCTGTGTCCTCGGGCATCACCTCCGGTGATCACCACGCTACGCACCCCCAATTCTTGCAGGGCACCCGCCAAGCTGGGGATGTCTGCGTCAGGCCCGTCATGTCGGCCAGCTTGATGAAGCAGGCGTTTGGCTTCCGCCCGGTTTGGCGTCAACACGGTGGCGCGGGGCAGGAGGTGGGTTCGGTAGGCTTGAATGATGTCGTCTGACGCGAATGCCGCACCACCGGCTGTGGCACCCAAAACGGGGTCCACGATGAGTGCCATGTGTTGGTGGGGATCACGCCCCGAGGGGCATTGCGCGCGCCAGTGGTCGACCCAATAAGCCACCTGTTCAATGGCTTGGACACTGCCTAACAGACCTGTTTTGATCGCCTTGGGGGGCAGGTCTTGGGCCAAGGCTTTGAGTTGTGCTTGCAGCGCCGTGGGGGCCACGGGGAACACGGCATCCACACCGCGTGAATGCTGAGCAGTGAGTGCGGCGGTAATGGGGCACAGATGCACGCCCATGGCATCGGCGGCGCGTTGGTCTGCACTCAGGCCGGCCCCGCCGGCCGTATCCAGCCCGGCAATGCTCCAGATGATCGGGGTCGATGTGTTCACAGCAGGACGAACGGTTGACCGCCAACGGGCGTGGTGGCGACGGCCATGTCGCTTGCTGGCATGAGGCCAGATAAATAGCCCAGGCGACCCGCCTGCACGGCATGCTGAAACGCCCGAGCCATGCCAATGGGGTGGCCTGATTGGGATACGGCCGAATTCAACAGAACTGCATCCATGCCCAATTCCATCGCAGCGGTGGCGTGAGAGGGCGCGCCCAGTCCTGCATCGACGATCAGGGTGATGTGGGGCAGTCGCGCCCGCAGGGTTCGCAGCGCCCAGGGGTTGAGCAAGCCCAGGCCTGAGCCGATGGGGGCGGCCCAGGGCATGAGGATGCGGCAACCCGCATCGACCAGACGCTGAGCGCTGACCAGGTCGTCCGTGCAGTAGGGCAGCACTTCAAAACCGTCTTGTATCAGTTGGCGCGCGGCTTCAACCAGTTCAAAGGGGTCGGGTTGCAGCGTTTGCTCGTCGCCGACGACCTCCAGCTTGATCCAATGTGTGCCCAATAGTTCTCGCGCCATATGCGCCAGGTTGATCGCTTCGCGTGCGCTGCGACATCCCGCCGTATTGGGCAGCAGGTGTGCGCCAAGCTCTTGGGCGGTTTCTCGGATGATCTGAACAAAACCGTTGTCTCCGCCTCCAGGGATGGCCAATGTGCGTTTGAGGCCCAAGGTCAACACTTGACTGCCGGAGGCCTGGATCGCCTCTCGCAATGTTTGAGGGGAAGGGTAGCCTGCCGTGCCCAGCAAAAAGCGACTGCTCAGAGTCGTCTCACCGATTCGCCAGTGATCTGTTGTAGATGACATGGATGTCAACCTCCGGTGATGGGGGAGAAGCACAGCACCGTGTCGCCATCGGCCAGGATATGGCTGGCTCGATCGGTGCGGGCGACAAACTGCCCATTGACCGCGGTGGCGACACAAGACGCATCCTTGTCACTGCCGTGTAGCAATAGGTCGACGGCCGCTTCGAGGTTGCACAGTTTGGGGAGCAACAAGGGGCCGCGATCCGTGTGGATGGTGATCGTTTCAGGCATGGTCATTCAATTCAACAAGTCGGTTCGTGCCAAGGCCTCATCAAGCAGTGAGGGCGCCAGCAGCCAGCCGTGTCGGTACAGGCCGTTGATGCGAACCAAGCCCGATTCGACATGGACTTCGGGGCGGTTATCAGGCAGGGCGGGACGCAGGTTCACGTCCATGCGCAAAATGCGCGCCTCAGCCAAGGCAGGGATCACGCTGTGGGCTGCGGCCATCAGCTCAACGGCGCTGCGCAAGGACACGGGTGAGCGGTCCTCGCTTTCGATCTCGCTGGCGCCGATCAAGATGACATCGCCAGGGCGGGGCACGATGTAGACCCGATGGCGGGGGTGCAACAGTCGTACTGGCCGGTTCAGCGTCACACCTGGTGCGTGCAACCAGATCACCTCGCCGCGTACGCCGCGTACGGGTGTTTGGGGGCGGGCACCTGCGCCGCGCAAGTCAAACACCCAGTCGAATGGTTGTGCTTGTGCTGGCTCAGAGGTGGTTTGCAAGCGCTCAGCCGTCAGGCTGCCTGCTCCCAGCTGGGTGACCCGATGTTGCCAATGCCACTGCACATGGGGCGCTGTGGCTTGCAAGGCTTTGAGCGTGCCGACCGTGCAAATGGCGCCCTCACCAGGCAGCATCCATGCGTGCAAGGGGCCATTGCTGCCGTGCAACGCAGGCTCCAGTTGCGCCAATTGCAAAGGACTCAGGACATGGGCTTGTTGGGGCCAGTTTTGAGCCGCAGCTTCAATGCGGCTGAGCACGCGACGTGCACTGCCCACATCTGCGCCATGCGCCACCATCAGGCTGCCATCTCGGTTGAAATGGGGCGCTCGGGTATGCAGTCGCCCTAGTTCAGCGGTGATGTCGGCCCAACGGGCAATGGCGTGCCAGCCTCGTGCGGCAACATCCTCTTCCGCTGCGTCCAACTCTGCCAGGGGGCTGAGCATGCCGGCGGCCGTGAACCCGGCAGGGCCCTGTCCGTCAAAACTGGGGCCGGGGCCTTCGGCTGGGTCAAACACAGACACTTGGTGACCTTGGCGAGCCAAGGTCCAAGCGGCCAGTCGCCCCAGCAGCCCGGCGCCCGCAATGCCAATGCGTTGCGGATGGTTCATGGCATCAGCCTTTTTGAGCTTCTGAGTGGATGGGGATGTAAAGCTCTCCACCCACTTGTTTGAACTCTTTGGA